>NZ_BAABJZ010000023.1:0-153357 GCF_039543565.1 Ferrimonas pelagia
GTTCTCATCCTCGAATCGCTGACTTTCTTGGCAAGTTGCTTGAAATCGCTGGAAGTATGCATCGTCGATGCTCGGGTCACTAATCAAAGCACTATTAGATCAAACTTTTAGTGCAATTGGTATTAGGTGTGGCGTTGGCGATGTAGTCGTGGAAAAACAGGTATAAAAAAAGCCAGCAGATGCTGGCTTTTTTTCGAAGATAAACTTCGAATTACAGAGCTGTTACGTTAGCAGCCTGTGGGCCTTTTTGGCCTTGCTCAGTTTCGAAAGAAACCTGCTGACCTTCAGACAGGGTCTTGAAACCGTCAGAAACGATAGCGCGGAAGTGTACGAATACATCAGCACCGCCGTTATCTGGAGTGATGAAACCGAAACCTTTCTCTTCGTTGAACCACTTAACGGTACCAGTAGACTTTGACATGAGTAAATCCTAATAAAAATAAGTAAAGCGAATACATTCTAACTGCGACCTGTCGTTGTGCAAGGAAAAACTTCATGACATTACCTAGTAAAGCAGATAGAGCAAAGAGTTCTAAAACGCATAAGATGTGTTTCGCACAAACGACATCGATCACAGAAGCCACAGCATACCAGAAACTTTCCTTAAGGGTAAAAATATTTGGTTTTTTTAATGATAATCGGCAGATAGACACTGAAATACCAAAGAAATCCGTACTGTCTGGACCTGTGTCGCATCATCATGCCAGTTGGAATGGCTGATTCCTGCTGGAAAAGTGGCTCAGACTTGTGTGGCGAGTCTGCCTCTGTCGCTCGCATGTAACCTCAGTCCGGTGGTGTCTTGTATCAGCTGGCCGGTTTTGGCTGTCTGAAAAGGCGCGTTATGTCATTGCTGTCGCTGATTGGTTCGGCGCAGGATCGGACGAATGTGCAGCGAGGAGGACGACAATGGTATTCCCCAAGGAGATAGGGGTGATCGATCTGATGATGCAGATCCCCGGTGCGGACAACAGTGGCTGGTACGAATTTATGAAGCCATTGCTGCTCGACAGTGAAAGCCGAGAGACGTTTAAGATGCCGGCTCAGTATATGTTTAAGGACATTCCGGACGCGGGCGAACAACCGGATTACATCGACTACACCTTGGCACTGATGGATCGCTTCAACATAGAGCGGGCGATGATCGGCATCGATGATGACAATGCGATCGCACAGCAAGCGCTGCGGCAGCACCCAGATCGCTTCTTCCCGTCCTACGAAGCCAACCCGAACAATGCGATGGCAGAGGTGCGCAAGATAGAGCGATTGCATCGAGAGTTTGGCTTGAAGGTGGTCACTGGCTTTCCTTCTGGTCTCTGCCCTCAGGTTCCGATCAACGATAAGAAGTGGTATCCGATCTACGCCAAGCTGGTGGAGTTGGGGTTGCCTTGTTGTGTCTGTGTCGGTGTGCCGGGGCCACGCTTGCCCATGGCGCCACAAAAGGTCGAGCTGTTGGATGAAGTCTGTTGGTTCTTCCCCGAGCTTAAGGTGGTGATGCGCCATGGGGCGGAGCCCTGGGACGAGCTGGCGTGCAAGTTGATGTTGAAATACCCCAACCTCCATTACTCAACCTCGGCGTTTTCTCCCAAGTATTATCCGCGCTCGGTGATCGACTTTGCCAATACGCGGGGGGCGGAACAGGTTCTGTACGCGGGCTATTTTCCGATGGGGATCTCGCTGGAGCGGATCTTTCGAGAGTTGCCCGAGGTGCCGCTGAAAGACGAGGTTTGGCCTAAATTCCTACGCGACAATGCGCGTCGGGTGTTTGCCTTGGATTGATTTATGCAGGCGGCTGTGACTGGGTTGGTTGAAAATGGGGTCGAGGCTGATATAAACGGGGCTCCGACAATGGCAAGGAGCGAGGCAGTTATGAACAGTCCTTATGAGGCGCTGGGAAGCGAGAGCGGTGTGCGGGCCCTGGTGGATCGATTTTATGATGTGATGGATGGGGATCCCAGTGTCGCGACGATCCGCGCCATGCACGGTGACAGCCTAGAGGGGATCCGCACCGGTTTGACCTTGTATCTGACCGAATGGCTGGGGGGACCAAAGGTGTTCTCCCAGCGTTCAGGGGGCATGTGCCTGACCGATGCCCACCGAGGTTTTGCGTTGAATGAGCAGGCTCGTGATGAATGGCTCTATTGTATGGAGCAGGCATTGGCCGACACAGCCCTAGGCACGGCTGAGCGCGACCAACTGAAAGCGGCGTTTTATCGGATAGCCGATTTTATGCGCAACATGTAGTCACCTTAGTCAGTACCTGCTGTATCACCGAGGAGATCAATAAAGCTGGCGTGCTCGGTGACAACCAGAGTGCCGCTTGTCACCGGGATGGGATGGCGGAACATGGGGCCATTCCAGGCAAAGGTATGAAACTCGCCATTTTCACCGCAGGGATCGATCCCGGCGGGCAGATCTGCCAATAACTGGTGATCAAACTCCCTGCCCAGCATTTGTTGATCCAACTTATCGTGTTGTAAGCAGACGATCCGAGCTTTCAGTCCCGCCGTGATCATGGTGTGGGCCAGATCTGGGGTGGCTCGCCCCCACAGAGGGAACAGAGGCTGGATCCCGCTGTCTTTTAACATGTCCACGCGATAGTCACGGACATCTTCGAGTAGCAGATCACCGAAGGCAAAGGCCTCCACGCCATCAGCGAGGGCTTGCTGCTGGAATTGGGTCATGCAGGCTTGATATTGCTCGTTGCTGCAGGGGAAAGGGAGTGGGATCCGATATAGGGGCAAACCTGCGCTGTGGGCTTGGGCGTCCAACAGAGACTCTCTAATGCCATGGATCGCCACGCGACCGGCTTCACGATTGATGGTGGTAAACAAGCCAACCAGCTCGATATTGGGGTCTTGTTGCAGTTGATGCAGCGCCCAGGCGCTGTCTTTACCGCTGCTCCAGGACAGTAGGGTGCGAACAGGATGTGACATGGCGGTGCTCGGGCTGGGGGATCAGGCCGCCTATAGTAGGGCCAAGGAGGAGGAATAACCAGCGGCGTTTTTTGGGGGGGACTTGCGCGTCGTTGTTGCGATCCCCATTGCAGCATTTCTTTTCATTCAATAGGATAGCGGTAATGACGCGGCGCAAGGAGCGAACCATGCTGGCCAGAGAACACAGTGCTTTGGTGTTGGTGGATGTACAGGGGAAATTGGCTCAAAGTATGGTCGATTCAGCGGGACTCATCGCGCGCCTGAGTGCTTTGATCGAGGGCATGAAGATATTGCAGGTGCCCATCTTTTGGGTAGAGCAGTACCCACAAGGGCTCGGGCCGACCCATCCGCAACTGCACGCCCTGTTGCAGCCTTTCCCTTGTTACCAAAAAATGAGCTTTGGGATCGGTGGTGTACCTGAGTTGATGAGCGCGATCGCCGACAGTGGGCGACATCAGTTGTTGATCTGCGGGATAGAAGCCCATGTTTGTGTCTATCAGTCGGCTCGGCAACTGCTCAGTGCCGGCTACGACGTCGAGGTGGTGGCGGACGGGGTTTCATCCCGAACGGAACAAAACCGGCAGATAGGACTGGCCAAGATGCAAAGCTTGGGGGCCAAGTTGACCTCGGTGGAGATGGCGCTGTTTGAGTTGGTGGCTAGCTGTGATGATCCCGCATTCAAACGGATCTTGGGGTTGGTGAAATGAGAATATCCGGTGTTAACGTGGTGGATCTGCCCGCCGTGCATGAGGTGATCCGGCAAGCGGTTATCCATGGTGTCCCTATCACCGATTGTCAGCGGCCAGAGCTGATGCAATGCCTCG
Organism: Ferrimonas pelagia; assembly: GCF_039543565.1. NCBI lineage: Bacteria > Pseudomonadati > Pseudomonadota > Gammaproteobacteria > Alteromonadales > Ferrimonadaceae > Ferrimonas > Ferrimonas pelagia. Next base: position 3,758 of record NZ_BAABJZ010000023.1, read on the forward strand.
ACAGCAGTTTGAAGCAATGGCAGCGCTGGCCGGATCATGCGGTTCATCTGGCGGCGTGGCAGGACGATCACATCGTCGGGGTGATCCTGATCAAGCAGTATTGGAACCTGGCCAACCTGTTTGTGTTACCGGCTTATCAGGGCCAAGGCGTGGCAAAAGCCCTATTGCAACAGGCAATGATCCTGTGTGAGCCCCATGTCCCTCGGATCCGGCTGAACTCATCGGTCAATGCACAGGGGTTTTACCGCTCAATGGGCTTTGAACAGACCGGGGAGTGCTCGGGAGCGCCCGGTGGAGCCATTCCGTTTGAGTACTGGTTTGACGGGGTCCGTCGGACGGGGGCAGGCCAACACACGCAAGCCCTGATGAGTTGATCGGCGCACCGCGAGCGCTATTGGGTGCGGCTAGGGCTGGCTGATCCGAAAACAGTAGCGCTCAATCAGCCCGGGCAACTGCGACAGCACAGTATCTTTTAATGCCAGCGCGCTGCGCTTGAGCTGGCAGTCCAGTGCACTGCTGCTGTATTGGCGCAAAGCCGGTACGGCGATGGGGGCGTAGCTCAGGTGCCAGGGCTCGGGAGAGACGCCGCCAAGCGTTTGCTGGTAGGGACGAAAGAAGCCGTAGTCCGCCATGTTGGCGTCCAGCCACTGGGTCAGCGCATGGCAGGGTCCCCCCGGCTGGTACTCCCAGGGCTCCAGCTGCAGCTGTTGTTTGGAGATGGCCTGAGCATCAAACAGATCCAGATCGGTTCCCCAGTGGTGGCGCGACGCACCGGGCAGGGCGGACCAGGCTAAGATCGCATCGAGAATGTCGGCTTCGCTCATCGTCTGTACGTCGCAGCGCTCGCCGTGCGCATCGAGCAAGGTACGCTTGCCTTGAGCTTTACCATTGAAGATGGCCAGTTGGCGTTCGAATGAACGCCAGCCGGAGCACAAACCGATGTGGAAGCCTGCCTGTTGCGCGCCTTGGCAGAGGGCATCAAAGGCCCGTGCGGTACGACGCTCCAAGCGCTGGCCTTGGCAGTCGACCAAGTGCGAATCCTCCAAGCCCATCAATTGCTCAGGGGTTAACACAGCAGCTTCTCCATGATCCGCTCGTAGCAGAGGGCCAGTTGTTCCAAGTCGGCCACACGGACGCATTCGTTGATCTTATGAATGGTGGCGTTGCAGGGGCCCAGCTCGACCACCTGGGCGCCGGTGGGGGCGATAAAGCGGCCGTCGGAGGTGCCGCCAGAGGTTTGCGGATCGGTCTCTTGTCCGGTGATCTCCTTGATCGCACTGCAGGTGGCATCCAGCAGCAGGCCATGATCGGTCAGGAAGGGCTCGCCATTGAGCACCCAGCTTAAATCGTACTCCAGATCATGCCTATCGAGCACCTCCATCACCCGTACCTTAAGGGTATCCGCATGACTTTCGGTGCAAAAACGGAAGTTGAATTGCACACAAAGCTCACCAGGTACCACGTTGGGCGCGCCAGTGCCGGCGTGAATGTTGGCGATCTGGAAGCTGGTGGGCGGGAAGAAGGCGTTGCCGTGATCCCAGACGGTGCTGGCGAGCTCGGCCAGAGCGGGAGCGGCGGCATGGATCGGGTTGTGGGCTAGGTGCGGGTAGGCCACATGCCCTTGTACGCCTTTGACCGTCAACTGTCCGGTTAAGCTGCCCCGGCGACCATTTTTCACCACATCCCCCAGCCGCGTTGTGCTGGAGGGCTCACCGACGATGCACCAGTCGATCTTCTCGCCGCGCGCCTCAAGGGTTTCGATCACCTTGACGGTGCCGTTGATGAACGGCCCCTCTTCATCTGAGGTGATCAAAAAGGCGAGGTTGCCCTGGTGCGTCGGGTGTTTCTGCACGAATCGCTTGGTGGCCACCAGCGCGGCCGCCAAGGAGCCTTTCATATCGGCAGCACCCCGACCGTGCAGCATGCCGTCAATGATGGTGGGCTCGAACGGCGGTGTGTCCCACTGGCTGGGATCGCCGGTGGGCACCACATCGGTGTGGCCGGCGAAACAAAACAGCGGGCCCTGCTGGCCTTTGCGCGCCCACATGTTGGTGGTGTCGGCAAACACCATGGACTCGATATCAAACCCGAGTGGCGCAAGATACTCGGCCATCATCTGCTGACAGCCGGCGTCGTCGGGGGTGATCGAGGCACGGCTGATCAGCGCCATCGCCAGGGCAAGGACTTCGGAGTGGGGTTGCTCAGGCGCCATATTGGGTGATCCAGCGGTCGTAATCGGCGGCTTTAAAGCCGACCAAAATGTGGTTGGCGGATTCGAGCACCGGACGCTTGATCAGCGTCGGGTTGGCCAGGATCAACGCCTTGGCTTTGTCATTGTCCATCGTTTGCTTTTGCTCATCGGTCAGCGCTCGCCAGCTGGTGGAGCGGGTGTTGAGCAAAACTTGATGACCGACCAGTGACAACCAGTGCGCCACCTTTGCCTCATCCAGGCCGTCGATCCGGAAGTCATGGTATTGGTGCTTCCACTGCTGTTGTTCTAGGTATTTGCGCGCTTTACGGACGGTATCGCAGGTCTTGATGCCGTAGAGGATCATGTGGACAAACTCCGGTTGAAATCAAGCATATGGCCGGCATTGTGGCACTGGCTAAGGGTGCGGGCAAGCGCTCTATTGGGATCACACTCTGGCGCCCTCTGTGAAGCGGCCAGCATCCTCTTACTGTTGCTGGCTGAGAATGGGAGCGAACGTTCGTTGCCGGGCTTGTTGGTGGCCTGAGCCGGACGTACAATGGCGGCAGTTTCCAAGCCGTTGACGGCTTTGGAGTTGTCGATTCTCAGGGCAGGGTGAAAGTCCCTACCGGCGGTAGATTTTGTGGCCCGACTTGGTGTCCGCTGAATAAGCCCGCGAGCGCTCATCTTCGGATGAGGTCAGCAGATCTGGTGACGCTGCCTGCAGCCATTCCAGAGCCGACGGTGATAGTCCGGATGAAAGAGAACGCGGCACCGGCTCATGCAGTGGTGGCTTTTGCCTCGTTGCTCGGAGCGCTGCGATCTGTCCTGATCCCTGAAGTTGTTAGGAGTTTTCATGGATCAGTCTACCCATTCGCCATTGCGCGGTGCCTTCTGGATGCTACTGAGTGGGGTGGCATTTGCCATCATCAACAGCAGTAACCAATGGGTCGCTTTTGTGATGGGGTATGAGTTTGCCAATGTGGCCTTGTTTCAATACGCGATCGCAACGCTGATCTTGCTGCCCTGGCTGTGGCGGCAGGGGCTGGCAAGGAGTCTGCGCACGCAGCAACTGGGCTTGCACATCGTGCGGGTCGGGATCGCCGTAGCGGGGATCCAGTTCTGGTTGTGGGCATTGGCTTACCCGGTGCCGATCTGGCAGGCGATCGCCTTGCTGATGACGTCGCCCCTGTTTGTCACCATCGGTTCGGCGTTGTTCTTGCGGGAGCGGGTGGACGGCAAGCGCTGGGCTGCGACCTCGGTTGGCTTTATCGGGGCGATGATCATTCTGGCGCCTTGGAGTGAGGCATTTCATCTGTCGGCGTTGTTGCCGGTGATCGCGGCGGTGTTCTGGGCGATCTATTCCTTGATCACTAAGTCTCAGCTGCAGCGCGGCGAGAGCCCGAGCACCATTGTGTTCTATCTGTTTGCTTTGACCTTGCCGTTTAATGCGTTTATTGCGGCCCCGGTCTTTGCGCTGCCTCAGGCGTCGATGTGGCCGTTTTTGCTCTTGGTGGGGGTGCTGACGGGGATCGCGCAATTGGCCTTGACCAAGGCTTATCAGAGTGCGGAAGCCGCTTTTATTCAACCGTTTGATCTGGCGAAGCTGCCGCTGAATATCTTGGTGGGGTATTGGGTGATGGGATCGATCCCGCCTGGGCAGTTGTGGCTCGGCGCCAGCTTAATTGTCGGCGCCACCTTGTTTCTGACTCACAGTGAAAATCGTCAGGAGCGGCGCAAAGAGGCGGCACTGGCCGCCGGTTAACGGCGTTTACAGCTCGACGCGAAGGATGGGGGTGGTGCCTGCGACGACACTGCCCTCTTTTTTGTCCAAGGCACGGACATCTTCCATATTGGCGATGACCACTGGGGTTAAGGTGCTTTTGGCGTGTTCTTTGAGGTAGGCCAGATCAAACTCAAGGATTGGCTGGCCGGCTTTGACCTGTTGGCCCTCATCGACAAGGCGTTTAAATCCGGCGCCGCCCAGCTCGACGGTGTCGATGCCAAAATGGACAAACAGCTCTAGGCCCAGTGGCGATTCTAGGGAAAAGGCATGATTGGCGTCGAACAGACGACCTATGGTGCCGTCCAGAGGGGCGACGATCTGATCGCCTTCGGGTTCAATGGCGATGCCATCGCCGACGATCTTTTCGGAAAAGACCACATCCGGCACTTTTTCGATGGCGACCAACTGCCCGGAAACCGGTGCGAGGATATCGACGCCTTCCGACGGAACGTCCCGATCGGCGACTAAGCGACGTAATCTGCTGAGAAAACCCATTCAATGACCCTGTTTTTGCTTTATTTGTGGGTAGGAGATTGTTCAATGGTAGCTGAAGATCCCGCATTGACACAATCATTTAACAGGCTGTGCAGCTGATCGGTGCGAGAACAGGAGAGGGCTTGGGTTAATAACGATTGGCCGGGTGCCTCTTGGTACTGGCGAATGTGGTACTTGATGGGGCCAGAGCGGCTGGCGGGAATGCTGAGTTGGCGGATCCCCATGGCCAGCAGCAAGGGGATGGCTCTGGGATCGTTGGCCAGATCGCCGCAAAAGGAGAGCGGCAACTGGCAACGCGTGGCTTGTTGACAGATGTGGTTGATCAGGCGCAGCACAGGCACCGAGAGGGCGGGGTATTGCGGACTGACTCTGGGATTGAGTCGGTCGGCGGCGAGGCAGTATTGCGCCAGATCGTTGCTGCCGATACTGGCGAAGTCCAGATAGGGTGCCAGTAGATCCAGCCCCATCGCCGCTGCCGGGGTTTCAATCATGATCCCCACATCCAACGGAGGCCACAGCTCGAGCTCCTGTTTGACCTGCTCGAGCAGCTCGCGCAGTTGGATCAGCTCTTCGGTCAGGCTGATCATGGGGAGCAAGAGTTTGACGGGATAGTCACAGGCCAGTCGGACGACGGCGGCAAACTGCTGGCGCAGGCGCAAAGGTTGCTGCAGTCCGAGCCGGATCGCGCGTATACCCAGTGCGGGATTGGGTTCGTGCTGGGCCAATCCGGGCAGGTTTTTATCGGCGCCAAAGTCGAAGCTGCGGATCACCAGAGGTTTGCCTGCCAGTGTCTGGGCGATGGCTTGGTACAGCGTGAACTGACGCTCTTCACTGGGCCAACCGCCTTCGGCCATATAGAGAAACTCGCTTCTGAGCAGGCCGACGCCATCGAGGTGGTTTTGCGCCACTTGCTCGGCCTCCTCATCGCTGCTGATGTTGGCGCCCAGCCAAATGGCCAGTCCATCCGCGGTTTGAGCAGGCTCTGATCTGAGCGCGTTGAACGCGTGCTGGCGTTGCTGCCAATGTTGCAGTCCCTGTGCAAACAGGTGCTGATCATGCGGGGTGCTGGCTAGGATCAGTTGGCCCCGATCACCATCGAGCAGCGCCGGGCCGGGCGTTAATCGGCTGCAGGGATCCGTCATCACCAAGCCCGGTAGTCCGGCGCTGCGCAGCAAGATGGCGAGATGATCGGTGGCGGTGCCGTGCCCGAGGATCAGTGCAACCAGGTGGTGTTTCGGCAGTTGGATGAATTCCGCCGCAGTGAGATCCGGCACGAGCAGGATCGTTGGCTCGGTCAGGATCGAGGGCAATTGCAGTGACTCGCCACGACTGCGCCGGGCCAGGCGCTGACCGAGCTGGACGACGTCGTTGGCGCGCTTGGCCATTTGTGGGTCGTCCAAGTCAGAGAGGCTCCTGGCATGTTGGCCAAACAGTGCGGTGATGGCGTCGCTGAGCGAGGGCGTCTGTTGCAACTGCTGTAGCAACTCCTGTAGCAGTTCAGGATCCGCCAGCAGCAGATGATCGGCTTGCAATAACTGATGCTGGCTGGGGGTCAGCCCGTCATGGCTCAACAACTGCGCTAGGGCATTAGACTCTTGCTTGAGCAGCTGTTCTGGCGATAACGCTGGGCTCGCAACCGTTTGAAATTGACAGGGGAGGAGTTGGCCCATTGCCATGCCCGGACTGATGGGGGTTGCACTGAAGACTTTTGACATTCCGTGTCGCTCCGTTATCGAGGGATAAAGGCTCAGCTGAGCTCGGTCAACAGTTGGGCTAGGGTCGTCACGGCTTGTTCGGCTTGTTCGCCTTCGGCACAGATGGCCAGCTCTGTTCCCAGTCGCAGGTTGAGGGTTTGCAAACGGAACAAACTTTTTGCGCTGGCTTGGCGGCCATGACTGACAATGGTGATGTCGCAGGGGAATTGCTGGGCGGCTTTAACCAGCACGGCGGCCGGGCGGGTGTGCAGGCCGTGGGGGCAGGTGATGGTGACAAGGCGTTGATACATGACCCAGATTGTTCGGTAACGGGGCTGTGGCTGGCAGCATACTGTTACCGAACATGGGGGTCAATCGACTCCTGCCGGTTAAACCTTAAACTGGCCTACGAGTTGATCGAGCTCTGTGCCTAACTGTTCAAGCTGACGGGCGGCTGACAAGTTACTTTCATCGGCCTTGACGCTGGCTTCGGTCAGCTCTGCGATGGATTGCGCGTTCTGGCTGATCTCATTGCTGACCTGGCTTTGCTCTTCGGTGGCGGTGGCGATCTGCGCGCCGCGTTGCTCGATGGCGTTGATCGCGGTCACGATGCTGTCCAGGGCCTGATTGGCGTGGCTGGATTGTTGCTCCAATTGTTGGAACTGGTCGAGCGAACTGGCGGCGGCATCGGTGACTTGTGACACGCCACCATGAATGTTGGAGACAATGGCTTGGATCTCATCGGTCGACGATTGGGTGCGGGTTGCCAGTGCGCGCACCTCATCGGCCACGACGGCAAAGCCGCGGCCATGTTCGCCGGCGCGGGCGGCCTCGATGGCGGCATTGAGTGCCAGCAGGTTGGTTTGATCGGCGATGTTGCGGATCACTTCCAGAATGTTGCCCACCTCTGCACTGTGGCGCGTCAGTTCATCGGCGGTTCGTGCGGTTTGGTGCAGATCGCGCGAGAAGGTCTGCACCAGTTCGTGGGTGCCTTTGACCGCGGCGCGGCAAGTTTGTACCTGGCTGTCGGCCGCACCGGCGTCGCTGGCGGCGGCTTGGGTTGACTGGGCCACCTCATGGGTGCTGGCCAGCATTTGATCCATCGCGCTGGCGACCGATTGGGTTTCTGCGTGCATGCGCTGGCCGATCTGCTGCGTTTGCTGAGCGGTGACGCTTAGGCGCGCCGCACTTTGATTGATGTCGTGGCTCATGGGTTGAATGTGACCCACCATGTTGGCCAACTTTTCGGTAAAGCGATTAAAGCTGCGGCTGAATAGGGCGATCTCGTCATTGCCCTGATCGTCGAGGCGGCGCTTGAGATCGCCGTCGCCATCGGCGATCTCCGCCAAGGCGGCATTGGCTTGGCGGATCGGTTGGGTGATGGAGAAATTCAGTAACATAAACAGGGCGGCAAGCGGCACCGACAAGACCACCAAGTAGAGGGCATAAGTCTTCCAGATCTCGACCATCTGCGCATCGACCGGTGCTTTGGCACTGAACAGAACTAGGGTGTGGCTCTCCAGAGCGCGGCTGCTGAGCCAGCCGTTAACGTCGGCGATCGTTTGTGGCGCTTGGGCGTGCAGGGCTCGGGCACGCTGCTCAATGTTGGCGGTGCTGCCGGAGGTTCGGATGATCTGGCCTTGGGGATCGAGCAGCAGCAGCGCCTGATCAGGATTGGACAATTGATGCCAGTCGACGCCCTGCCATTGTCCATTTGCTAAGGTGGCGCTGAGCCAGTTGAGGCTGTTGCTGTGCTGGCGCTGCTCGCTGCGCTCCAGTTGTGAACGCTGCTCTGACAGAGCCAAGTAGGTGTATACCGAGGTGCCCAGCGCGGCCAATGCCAAAAGAAGTAGCAGTCGATGGAAGATGGTCAGGCGGCGAAGTGAGGTCATGATCTCAACCTAGAAAGAATTAGCGATCTTCAGTTTGCCTGTTTGTTGGAGAGCTGTCACGAAGCGGATGTTGTAAAAAAGGCAGCGAAAAGCTGCCTTTTCTCAATTAGTTGAACAAGATCCAGGTTATTGAACGTTTTCCTGCTCGGTGAATACGCCTTGAAATAAAACGCTCGAGAGATAACGCTCCGCTGCGGAGGGGAGTACGACAACGATGGTCTTGTCTTTGAGCTCTGGTCGTTGCGCGATCAATTTATTGACGGCAACCACGGCGGCGCCTGAGCTGATCCCAGCTAGGATCCCCTCTTCGTCCATCAGGCGACGGGCCATGTCGACGGACGCCTCGTTGCTGACGGTGATCGCTTGATCAACCATCTCAAGATCCAGATTGCCGGGAATAAAACCGGCGCCGATCCCTTGGATCTTGTGAGGGCCTGGGGTTAACTCTTCACCCGCCAATGCTTGTGAGATCACCGGTGAATCTTCCGGCTCTACCGCAACGGTGTGGATCGCCTTGCCTTGGGTCAATTTGATGTAGCGGCTGGTGCCAGTCAGGGTGCCACCAGTGCCGACGCCGGCAACGAAGACATCGATCTTGCCATCGGTATCGTCCCAGACTTCGGGCCCGGTGGTTTGTTCGTGGATCTCGACGTTCGCCGGGTTTTCAAATTGCTGCAGCAATACATAGTTGTCCGGGTTGCTGTCGCGGATCTCTTCGGCCTTGGCCACCGCGCCTTTCATCCCTTTGGCGCCTTCGGTCAGCACCAGGTTTGCGCCCAGTGCCTTGAGCAGCTTGCGGCGCTCCAGGCTCATGGTATTGGGCATGGTCAGGGTCAGCTTGTAACCCCGAGAGGCCGCCACGAAGGCTAGGGCAATGCCAGTATTGCCTGACGTTGGCTCGATGATCTCTTTGCCTTCACCGAGCAGTCCTTTTTTCTCGGCGTCCCAGATCATGTTGGCGCCCAAGCGACATTTCACACTGAAGGAGGGATTACGCGCCTCGATCTTTGCCAGTACCTGAGTGCCTTCGGTCACCCGGTTCAGCCGAACGAGCGGTGTGTTACCGATTGAAAGGGAGTTGTCTTGGTAGATCTTTGCCATGGTGTTCATCCTGAGCTGGAAAAGGTTTGCGATCGCGGTTGATCTTATACCCATAGCTTATCCATTGAATTACTGCGAGGAAGTGACGTTTCGTCATGCCTTATTCCTAAACGTAATTACTGCAAATTATTTGGGAATAAAACGAAAGGGCAGCGCGCAGCTTGCCCTGCTGCTTGTGGTGAATGGCGTTGGGGATCTGTGCCGGGTAAGCCGGCCAATGCGGCGCTCCACGCTTGCGTGCTGCACGACGATGGGATCGCGTCCGAGCCGCGGGGTCGTCGCTCTGGATCGTTTTCTCCTGGTGTCTTGGCGAGCGCTGGCTTGTCTTGGTGCGGGAGGCAGGACAAGCGGCTACGCGCGTGCTGGGGCGCTGGGCGGCGGTCTGGTTGAGTTTTGATCTTGAACTGGTAATTTGACAGCTGAGCTGACAAGGAGTGTGCTGTGGCTGTTCAAACGGATCCGCGGGATATCGTAACCCCCGACGCTTTTGAGTTGGATAAGCGTTTACTGAATCGACCTTTGGCTTCACCTTGGCGCCGGGCGGTCGCGCTGTTGATCGATCTGCTGGTGGTCGCCATGGTAACGGGATCCGGTGGGCTCGTGTTTGTGCTCTTGGTGCTGTTGACTTGGCGCATACGCAGGCGCCAGTGGCGCGCGGGGACGTGGGCCATGTACTTATTGTATTTTCTGTTGGCCGCGTCGCTGATCCCACCGTTGTATAAGGCGTGGCAAGGGCGCACGGCGGCGGTGGAGGGCGATCCACAAGCGCTGAGCCTTACCTTATCGGATGTCGGCAGCAGCACCTGGGCATTGATCCAGCTGGAGCTGTGTGCTGACTTGGCCTGTATGGCCCCCCACTTCCCTGCGCTGGCGGGATTGTCTGAGCCGTTGAGTCTGACTGAGCGGCGCGATTTGGCGGATGAGTTGCTGGATAACCTCGCGGGCGAGGAGCGGGTTGCGGCGCAAGCGCAGCTTGCCCAAGTGTTGGCGCTGGACGACGAGCCGGCGGGAGCGCCTGTGGTTGTGGATCCGAGCGCGGCGTTCGAGGCGGCGCTGGCGCAAGAAAAGCGTCGTAGTGAGAGGTTGAAGGCGGAGCTGTCTCGGGTGAAAGAACAAGAGCACAGTCCGCTAACCTGGCTCAAAGGCACTCTGAAAGATCTGGGTCTGGGCTTTGGTCTGGCCGCGTTCTATTTCACCTGTTTTGTGGCGTGGTTTGATGGCCAGACGGTCGGCAAAAAGTTGTTGCGCTGCCGGGTGCGGCAATTGGATGGCACGCCTCTGTCTTTGTGGGATGCATTTGGCCGTTATGGCGGCTACAGCGCCGGCTTGGCGACCGGATTGTTGGGGTTTGCCCAAATATTGTGGGATCCAAACCGGCAGGCGATCCACGATAAGATCTCGGCAACCGTGGTGGAGGATGTCCGGGCGAGGGCGCGACTGAAAGCGCGTCAGCGGCGACGGCAGCGATGATCGGCCATGACGTTGCGCAGTCGCCTTTGTGCCGGGGTGTGCGCTCAGTGAGGGGGTTTGCTGTTCGAGTACATGAATAAATTTGGTGTTTTTTTGCCATATTTATCGCTCCATGAACGCGAGAAATGATGAGCTTTCACTCTGACAATTCAGTGATTTGGTGCGGGATCCTGGCCAAAGGTGAAAAGGGCGTTTTTATTCATATTTATTGCTCTGATGTTATAACTAAATTGTTGCTACAGATCCGGGCTGTTTCAGGTTAGTGTTTGGCTAGAGATCGCGGCGGGCGAGCATTCGCCTGCGGCAGAGTGGTGGCGTGACTGCCCTGATCTCGACAGTGATTAGGCTACGAATAAGCCCTAACCCTATAACCTGGAGGCGACATGGAAATGTTATCCGGCGCGGAGATGGTCGTCCGCTCGATGATCGATCAAGGCGTGAAACACATCTTCGGCTACCCCGGTGGCTCAGTTCTCGATATCTACGATGCCCTGCATGAAAAAAGTACCATAGAGCATGTGCTGGTGCGCCACGAACAGGCGGCGGTGCATATGGCCGACGGCTATGCCCGCGCCACCGGTGAGGTCGGTGTGGTGTTGGTAACGTCCGGACCCGGTGCAACCAATGCGGTGACCGGTATTGCGACGGCGTATATGGATTCGGTGCCCATGGTGGTGCTGTCTGGGCAGGTAATGTCCGATCTGATCGGCAATGATGCGTTTCAGGAGTGCGATATGGTCGGGATCTCTCGGCCAGTGGTGAAACACAGCTTCCTGGTCAAGAAGGCCGAAGATATTCCGGCGATCATCAAAAAGGCGTTTTATTTGGCCGCCAGTGGTCGGCCTGGGCCCGTGGTGGTGGATCTGCCCAAGGACATGCTGAACCCGGCGAACTGTTATCCTTACGAATACCCCGAATCGATCAGCATGCGCTCCTACAACCCAACCTTGCAAGGGCACAAGGGGCAGATCAAGCGGGGGTTACAGGCGCTTTTGGCGGCTAAGCGGCCGGTGTTGTACGTTGGCGGCGGTGCAGTGATCGCTGAATGTGATGGCCAGATCCGTCAGCTCGCAGAGCAGCTTAATATCCCGGTGATCTCGACCCTGATGGGCTTGGGCGCCTTTCCCGGCACCCACGAGCAAGCACTGGGCATGTTGGGGATGCATGGCACGTACGAAGCCAATATGGCGATGCACCATGCGGATCTGATCTTCGGGATCGGGGTGCGGTTTGATGATCGCACCACCAACAATGTCGAAAAATATTGCCCCGATGCGACCATCTTGCATATCGATATCGATCCCTCTTCCATCTCTAAGACGGTGAACGTTGATATCCCTATTGTGGGCTCTGCTGATCAGGTTCTGAACAGCATGGTCGCCATGCTGGCGGATCACCTCGCGGAGCGAGAGAACAGCCAATTAGCGCCTTGGTGGGATGATATCGCGACTTGGCGGGCGCGCCAGTGCCTGAGCTACGACAGCACAGGCCCGCGGATCAAGCCGCAACAGGTGATAGAGACCTTGCACAAGCTGACGGATGGTGACGCCTATGTGGCGTCGGACGTGGGCCAACATCAGATGTTTGCCGCGTTGTACTACGCCTTCGATAAGCCGCGTCGTTGGATCAACTCTGGCGGTCTCGGCACCATGGGATTTGGCTTACCGGCGGCCATGGGGGTGAAGTTTGCGTTGCCGGACGCAGAGGTGGTGTGTGTCACCGGCGATGGCAGTATCCAGATGAACATCCAGGAGCTGTCGACGGCGCTGCAGTACGATATTCCGGTTAAGATCATCAACCTAAACAACCGCTTTCTTGGCATGGTTAAGCAGTGGCAGGACATGATCTATCAAGGGCGGCATTCCCACTCCTATATGGACTCGGTGCCGGATTTTGCGGCGATCGCCGAGGCTTATGGCCATGTCGGTGTGCGCATTGATGATCCCGCCCAGCTGGAGTCTCAATTGGCCGATGCGCTGGCGCTGAAGGATCGTTTGGTGTTTGTCGACATCAGTGTCGATGAGACCGAGCACGTCTATCCGATGTTGATCCGCGGTGGCGCGATGAATGAGATGTGGCTGAGCAAAACGGAGCGAACCTGATATGCCGAGAAGTATTGTATCTGTCCTGCTGGAAAACGAGCCGGGTGCCCTGTCCCGGGTGGTGGGTTTGTTTTCACAGCGAGGCTATAACATTGAATCCCTCACCGTTGCACCGACCGACGACGCAACCTTGTCACGACTGAATATCACCAGTCATGTGGTGGATGATGCCAGCAGAGAGCAGATAGAGAAGCAGCTGCATAAGCTGGTCGATATCCTCAAGGTGAGTAACGTGTCCAGTGCCGATCATATCGAGCGCGAGTTGATGCTGCTGAAGGTGAAGATCAGCGGTTCGGGCCGGGATGAGGTCAAACGGATGTCCGATATCTTCCGTGGTCAGGTTGTGGACGTGACGGCGAATCTGTTTACCGTGCAACTGGTCGGTAACTCGGCCAAACTCGACGGTTTCCTCACGGCCATGGCGGATGTGGCGGAGATCATCGAAGTCGCTCGCAGCGGCGTGGTGGGGATCGCGCGGGGTGATCGGGTACTGCGCCCCTAATCTGCCGTCCGAGTGACAGACTCTTTTCAATGCCCGTTGGTGATGCCAACGGGCATTGTTGGATCTGGAGGTGCACGTTGCGACGACGGTGCTCATCGACCAGCATCAAACGGCGGGAAGATCACGCATTCGCGTGTCGTGCCGGCCAAGATCCGTTAGCTTTACGGATGAGGATCGGTATAACACGGAGGCGAGCGCAATGATCCGACTCGAGCACGTCAATTTGGTGGTGAGAGACATCGACGCCATGGTGCGGTTCTATCAGGCGGCTTTGCCCCATTGGCGGATCCGCGGAGCGGGGGAAGATCAGTGGCAGGGCAAACCCCGCCGCTGGTTGCATCTGGGCGATGACTACAACTACCTGACCTTCAACGATAACGGAGAGGGCACGAACCGTGATCTGGCCGGGCACTCGGTGGGCTTGGCGCACTTTGCCTATGTGGTGGATGATCTGGCGTCGGTGATCGCACGGCTACAGGCGGGGGGGTACGCCATCGCCAAACCGGGCGCGGAAGACCGCTACCGCCAAAACGTGTATTTTGTCGATCCCGCGGGATTTGAGGTCGAATTTGTGCAGTACTGCAGCGATCTGCCCGAGCAGCGCAATCGCTATTCTGATTGAATGACAGCATGCGCGATGGACCGCGATGTCCACTGCTGAGGGAAATAGAGCCGTACTTTGCTGATCGCAAAGGCGCGGGCACTGGCATGGCAGGATGATCTGCTACGCCACGCGCTGGGACGGTGTGCTTTGAGTGTTGGGCGCAAGTGTGGCTGTAACGAAAAAACCGAAGCGAGAGGCTTCGGTTTTTTTCATGAACGCTGGTTTAGACAAATTCGATGCCATGTTCAAGCGACTTGAGCCGGGCCAGTGACAGGATCTCAAAGCCCTGCTGCTCGGCTAAGGCGCGGCCTTGTTGAAAGCTCTTCTCGATGACAATGCCCAAGCCAACTAACTCTGCGCCCGCTTGCTGGCAGACGCTGTTCATGCCAAGGATCGCCTGACCGTAGGCCAGAAAGTCATCGACGAACAGCAGGCGTTCGCCGCGGCTGATGTGGTTCTTGTCGCAACTGAGTGTGTATTCGGTATTTTTGGTAAAGCTTTTGACGCTCTCGGTATAGAGCGCGCCATTGTCGAGCGTGCTCTTGGCTTTCTTGCATACCACCAGCGGCAGATCCAGCGCCAGCGCCGTGAGGATCCCGATGGCGATCCCGCCGCTTTCAATGGTGATCACCTTATCGAGCTGATGATCTCGGTAGTGATCGGCAATGGCGTTGGCACACCAATTGAGCAGCTGTGGGTCGATCTGTTTGGTCAGGAAGGCGCTGGCATCGAGCGCGGCCGCACTTTTTACGACGCCGTCGTTTAGGATCCGTTGTTGCAATGGGTTCATCATATTCTCATTGTCGGCAGGGTGCAGAAACCGTGAGGGGATGATGTGCTGCAACGGCAGTGGGAAGTGTAGTGTCCAGGTTATGGCCCGGACGTAGAGACAGCTGGCCCCATCGCCAACCTATACAGCTTCAACCTCTCAGTATTGCCGGCGCATTCTAATGAGCCTGCGCGGATTTGCAATTACTCAGGTCGTAATTTGTTGATTCGGCACCGCCAATCCAAGCTTGATGGTGGTACAGTGCTGTTTTTACAGTGATACCAAGACAAACAGGGAGTGATATGGCTCTGAATCTTACCACGCCGCCCCCGGCGGATCTGTCGCTGGGCTCGGTGGGCGTCAAAGTCGCGCAGTTGTCAAAGCAACAACAGCAGGTTGAAGGGGCGATCGCCCTGCAGTTGATCCAAGCCGCGTTGCCGGAAGCGCTGCCCGTGCCAGCGCCGACCGAGCGCGCAGGGCAACACATTAATCTGCGGGTGTAGCGTCGCAGCCTAGGGCTGTGACACTGTGCTGATCAGAGCAGCCAAGCGTAGCTGAATTTGGCAAAGAGCGTTCGGCTGTCGCTACTGAGATCGCGAAATTCATCGTCGCTGAACTGGCCTTCACCATAGCCCAGGTAGAATACGGTTTGCGGATTGACCTTGTAGCCATAGAGCAGCTCGGCCGACAGTCGCTCTGAGTGCCTGTCGACGCGGTTGTAGCGATACAGCGCGGGATCGCGCTCTAACTGGGTATAGATGGCGGTCATGCGGATAAAGGCTCGGACGGTAAACTGCCAATGGAGCCGGAGATCGCTCAGATCGGCGGCGAAGAGCTGGCCGCCCGGCACGTCTAGGGTGCGATGAATATGGCTGGCGTTGAGGCTGATGGAGGCGTGCGGCTTCCAATTGACCCAGCCGTTGATCTGAAAGACCTCACCGAGTTGGTTGTTGGCGTAGTCGATATCGTCACCAATGCGGATATTGGCGCCAAACTTAAGGGGTTTCACTGGCCTTAATTCGCCATACAGGCCGAGCCAAGTTTCGTCGAACATGGGGGCATTGTCTTTGAGAGCCAAGTTACTGGCATCCTGACGGCGACCGGCGATCTCACGGAGTCCGCCATACAATTCCACAAACAGCTCGTTACGACCGGCGACGAAGCCGGAGAATTCGATCTCCTCCTCCAGCTTTTCGCCGGCGATGTTTTCACTGCGATCGACATCGCCCCCCAGTTGGATCTTGTGGAAGAAGTGATCCTGCGGATACCAGATGTAGCCGCCACCGATCGCCCCCTTGGCAAAGTCGACCTGATCGATAAAGCCCAGATCGGCCCGAAATGCCTCGTCGATGCGCTCGTAGTTGGCGTAGCCAAACAGATGGCGGGAGTTGTGGTACAGCGCCACCCGCAGCAGATCGCCTTTGAGGGTTTCGCCGACTGGCAGGCGCAATACCTGCTCGTTGTAGTCACAGTCGCCAAAACTGCATTCGACCTTGTCGGGTTGATCGCACGGCGTGTCGCCGCCACAAAACTGATCGCGAAGAAAATCGGGATAACGAGTTTCCGAGCGAACATACAATGCCTTGATCTTGTTTTGAGCTGTGATCTCCCATTGGCCATCGAGTCCCACTACGCTGTTTTGGTAATCTTTACTGCTACGGAAGCTGGCGATGGAGCCCAGGCTCCAGCTCGCCGTGCTGTCATACAGGTAGCGTGCGGCAAAGTTGTCACTGCTTTGGCCCAGCTCGGCGATGCTGGAGGAGAGGTTGCCGGGCACGAGGAAATTGGTTTTTTCATCCTTGGTTTGCAGTAAGCCAAACAGGTGTTTGCCCCGCTGGCCGGTGATCTTGGTGCCGTATTCTGGCGACGCCAGATTACGGGTGTTGATCAGATTGCGTAGGGTTTCGAAGTAGTCGGCATTGTCGAGATAGAACGGCCGCTTTTCCGGATAATACAGGGCGAAGGTGGTGTTGACGTCCAACTGGCCGGAGTCGGCCTCAACCTGAGAAAAGTCTGGATTGATGGTGGCGTTGAGCAGCGTGTCTGGGGTGATGGCCCAGCGCAGATCCAACGCCGGCTCGACGCTGTCATCACGGCGCCATTCATCGTCTGGGGTCGGGCGACTCTCGTGGCGCGACAGCGCCAACGAGGGGGTGAGCTGGAGTTGTTGTCCCGGTTTGGCGCCGGCCAATCCGGTCGCTAAGCCCATCTGGCAGAGACGGCAGGATTGGTTGCGACTGACGGGCGTGGCGGACAAGCGATACTGATTCTCGCGCGGGTAGAAGCGGACTAACTCAATGCCCCAGCGCTGCTCATCGAGTCGGTCGTTGAAGCTGAACAGGCGCAACGGCAGGGCGATCTCGACCTGATACCCGCTCGCGGTGATCTGGCCGGCGCTTTGCCAGATCCCATCCCACGCTTCGCTTTCCCGCCCGGTCAACTCGTTTTCAATGCTGTCGAGCTGGACGCCATAAGGGTTGACGAAAAACTGATAAGCCAGCCGGGCTTGATCCCAGGTGTCCAGTTTGATGCCAACCAGATCATCGCCCCAGATCTTGTCTCTGTCCGTCAGCTGTGCCCGGATCCGGCTTGGATCGGGATCCTCGGCAATAAAGGCCACATACAGTGTCTCGGCGTTGGCGATCACCTTGGCGGTGGTGCGCACCGGTGCTGGGGTGTTCTCGCCCGGATCGTTTTGCAGCGTCAGATCGACCACGGTGGCATGTTGCCATAGCGGATCGGACAGATCGCCGTCGATCTGGGTCTGCAACTGGGTGTCGGCGATAACGATGTGGTGGCGCTCGGCCAGGGCCACACTACTGAGCAGTAGGCAGAGCAGCCCAACCAAAGGGTTTAACATCCTGTATAACCACGGTTTGTGTGAGATGTCGCTATTGTGCCAGCGCTAGCCGTGGCGGGGAATGGCCAATGTTGCCAAAGTGTTAATCTTTATTTCTAAGACGGACTCTATTCCATCCCGTAGCGACCATGCACGGCTTTGTATTGATCGACCCAGAGGGCGGTGGCTCCGCAGATCGCCACCGGCATTAGGATCAGGTTAACGAGTGGGATCATCGCCATCAGTGCGGCACTGGCACCGAAGGTAAAGCTGCGCCAGCGCTGCATGGCGATGGCATTGCGCATCCGTGAAAACGGCACTTTATGGTTATCGAACGGGTAATCCAGGTATTGGATGGCCATCATCCAAGCGGTAAAGCCGAACCAGATCACGGCGCCCAGACCCGGCACAAACAATAAGATCAGCAGGAACACCAGGGCTCGGGGCAGGTAATACCACAGCTTGGTCCACTCGCGCCCGATCAGCCGGGGGGTGTCCTTGACCAGATCCAGTAATCCGCCGGTATCCAACGGTTTGCCCGTCAGCTTTTTCTCAACCTGCTCTGCGAGCAGGCCGTTAAAGGGCGCGGCGATGAAGTTCATGATGGCGCTGAAAGCGAACGAGGCACTGACTAACACGGTGATCACCGCTAGGGGCCACAACAGAAAGTCCAACCAGCTCAGAAAATCCGGCAACCAGGCCATCAGTTGACTGATCCAGCCCTGCAGGCGTTGAAACAGATAGTAGAAGGCCAGAGAGAACAGCAGCAGGTTAATACTCAGTGGCAGCATGACAAAGCGGCGCAGGCCGGGTTGACGTATCAACTCGAATCCTTTGACAAAGTATTCAACGCCGCTGGCGCCTTGAGGCAATATCCGTTGTTCCATAGTCAATCGTTCTTTTTCCCATCGATGAGTCCATTGTGTTGTGATCCGCTCCACTGGGTCAACATTCTGGTCATTTCAGGCTGTTACAAAACATTGTGGCCGGTGGTACAGTGGCGGTCAGTATCACTAGACGAGACGCGATCGCGCCCCATGCGGCTGAAACTCATTAAGCTGGCCGGCTTTAAATCCTTTGTCGATCCCACCAAGGTTCCCTTTCCTGATCAAATGACCGCCATTGTCGGGCCAAACGGCTGCGGCAAATCCAATGTGATCGACGCGGTGCGCTGGGTGCTGGGTGAAAGCAGCGCCAAGAACCTGCGCGGCGATGCCATGACGGATGTGATCTTTAATGGCTCCAGTGGCCGTAAGGCGTCGTCGGTGGCCAGCGTCGAGCTGGTGTTTGATAACAGCGAAGGCCGTCTGCAGGGGCAGTACAACAGCTACGCCGAGATCTCGGTTAAGCGCCAGGTCAACAGCGACGCGCAATCCAGTTATTTCCTCAACGGCGCTAAATGCCGCCGCCGTGATATTACCGATCTCTTTATGGGCACCGGCCTGGGCCCCCGCAGCTATGCGATCATCGAGCAGGGCACGGTGTCTCGCTTGATCGAATCCAAGCCGCAAGAGCTGCGCGTTTTTATCGAAGAGGCGGCAGGGATCTCCCGTTACAAAGAACGGCGACGGGAAACGGAAAATCGGATCCGCCATACACGGGAAAATCTGGAGCGGCTGGAGGATGTCCGCATCGAGCTGGGCAGCCAGATCGAGCGATTGCGCCGTCAAGCCGATGCCGCCCGGCGTTACCGTGAGCTGAAGATCACCGAGCGGACCTTGCAAGGCGAGTTGCTGGCGCTGAAGTGGCGCGAGCTGTCGGCCAAGATGGCCGATCTCGAGGGAAAGATCGCCGAGCTTGAGTTGCAGCGAACCCAGCAGGAAAGTGCGTTTGCCGGTGATGATGCGGCGCTGATCCAACTTGAACAACAAAAAGCCGACATCAGTGCCGAGTTGGAACGTTGTCAGCAGCAGTTGTTTCAAAGCAGCGGGGCAGTGACCCGACTGGAGCAGCAGATCTTGCATGCCCGTCAGCGCGCGCAGCAGTTGGAGGAGGAGATCCGCCGAACCCGCGAACAGCTCAGTGGCAGCGAAGCTCAGCTGCAGATGCTGGCCGAGGAGCAGCAAGCGCTGGCCGATTCGCTGGCGATGCTCGAGCCGGAATGCGAGACCTTGGCGATGCAGCAGGAGGAGCTTGAGTGTCAGCTGGAGGTGCAAGAAGCCCGGGTCGAGCAAACGCAAACCAGCCGCGAGCAGCGTCGGGAGAGCCGCGAACAGGCTGAGCGGGCCCGGCAGGTCGGTCTGGCCGAATTAGCCGGGTTGGGCCGCGAACGGCAGCAGCTGGCCAGTCAGCAACAGCGCCTGAGTGCGCAATTGACGCAATGGCAGCCGGAAGCTCAGGCGGACAGGTTGGCCGAATTGACCGAACAGCATGAGCTGGCGCAGCTGGAGAGTGAGGAGGCGCAGGAGGCGGCAGAGCGTGCTACGGCGTCGTGGGAGCAATCCGAACAGGCCCGCGATACGCTGCGCGCGACGTTGAATGAACAACAACAGCAGCTCAGTCGGACCCAGGGGCGAGAGCAGTCACTAACCACCTTGATCGATGCGCGTCAGCTGACGTTGCCTGCGCCTTTCGACGCCTTGCCTCGGGCCTGGCAGCAGCTCACCATTGAGCCTGAGTGGGCCTCGGCGGTCGAGCAGGTGCTGGGCCATCGCATTCAGGGCGTGATCGGCGCCGAGCACGCCGATCTGCCGCCGGGCTTGACCCGCTTTCGTCCAGAGCCGGCCCAGCCAGAGGCGGGAGCGCGCGATTGGCCGCGTTTGCTGGATCGAGTCCAATCGCCTTTTAACCTTTCGCCCTGGTTGTCGCAGATCTATTGTGCCGATTCGAACGCGCAGGCGCAGCAGTGGTTGGCGCAATGCCGGGCGGAAGAGTCCGTGGTGCTGGCTGACGGTCGTTGGCTGGGGATCGGCTTTGAGGTGAGTCCGGGAGCGGCGGACGAGAAGCCATTGACGGCGCTGATCGGCGAGCTCGAAGCGACCGAGCTTGAATTGGAGCGGTTAAGGGGCAGCGTCGCGTCGAGCCAACAACAGATGGCGCAGGCGCAGCAACAGATCGCGACGGATAAGGAGCTGGCTCGAACGGCGCAGAGCCAGGCCAATCGGGCTCGGGAGCAGGCACTGAAACTGCGTGGCGAAGTGCAGCGCCTGAGTGAGCGCTTGGTGCAGCAGGCACAGCAACGCGAGCTGCTGACGCAGCAGCAAGAGGAGCTGACGTTGCGCCTGGAGGAGCTAGAGCAGCGCGGTTTTGCGCTGGAAGAGCAGCTTGAGCAGCAGGAGATCCAAGCCGACAAGGCGAGTGACGCTCTGGCGCTGTTGGATTCGCAGTTGGCTGATCAGCGACAAGATCTGAAACAGCAGCAAGCGCAGAAGGCCCAATTGGGCCAGCAGTTGCAGCAGTTGCAGTTGCAGCGCCAAAGCCAGCAGGCACGCTTACAGGGCATGGACGAGCGCCGCGAACAGGCGCGCCTGGCGGCCAGTCAGTGGCAAGAGCGGATCGAGCAGGCACGCGAAGAGCAGGTGGCGTTAGCTGAGCCGCTGGTCGAGTTTGAGTTGGAGCTGGACAGCCAATTGGAGGCCCGAACCGAGCAGGAGTCCGCGCAAGCCCGATTGCGGGATGCGCTGGCGCAGATCCAACAGCAGCTTTCGGGATTGACCGACAACCAACGCGGTCAGCAGCAGCGGATCCAGGCTCTGATCGACCACATCAATCGCCATCAGCTGGAGCATGAGGGCTTGCGGGTGCAGGCGCAGGGTCAACTCGATCTGTTGGCGGAAGCTGAAACCCCGCTCAAGGGCATTTTGGAGAACCTGAGCGCCGAGGCGGCGGTGGCGCAATGGAGCGCCGATCTGGAGCGGGTGAAGGAGCGGATCCGGCGTTTGGGTGCGATCAATATGGCGGCCATTGAGGAGTATGATCAGCAGACCGAGCGCAAGCGTTATCTGGATGAGCAGGATGCGGATCTCAATCAGGCGCTTGAGGTGCTGGAAGCGGCGATCCGTAAGATCGATCGGGAGACCCGTAGCCGCTTCAAAGACACCTTTGATAAGGTGAATGCCGATCTGTCGATGTTATTTCCCAAGGTGTTTGGCGGGGGCAGCGCCTACCTGGCGTTGACCGGTGATGATATGTTGGAGGCGGGCGTGACCATCATGGCTCGTCCTCCCGGTAAGAAAAACAGCACGATCCACCTTCTCTCTGGTGGTGAAAAGGCGCTGACGGCTTTATCATTGGTGTTCGCCATTTTCCGACTGAATCCAGCGCCATTTTGTATGTTGGATGAAGTAGATGCACCGTTGGATGATGCCAACGTTGGCCGGTTCTGCCGGCTGGTTAAAGAGATGTCAGAAACGGTACAGTTTGTGTACATCAGTCACAACAAGGTCAGTATGGAGATGGCAGATCGCCTCACCGGTGTGACCATGCATGAGCCGGGCGTGTCTCGGATCGTTGCTGTCGATATAGAAGAGGCCGCTGCTATGGCCACCGTCGGATAGTTAGGGGTACCACACCACTATGGATGACATGCGTATTGTATTTATTGTCGTAGGCCTTTTGGCCATTGTCGGTTTATGTGTTCATGGCTTTTGGTCGCTGCGGCGCAATACGCCGGCCCGAAACCGTCGCACTAAGGTGACCCGCAATAAGCCGCGGATGGCAAAGATAGACACCAGCGATGTCGCACTCGATGAAGGGGTGATCGGACCGGCTCGTACCATTGAGCCGGTACCCACAGCTGGCGTTGAGCGGTCTCAGCCGACCCCCTTGGTGACGCCGCCTGCGGCGCCGGTCCAGCCAAGCCTGTTGGATGAGGACCTGCCCGTTGCGCCAGCCTCCAGTAAGCCCAGGGCGGTGCGCTCGCGCGCGTCTCGGCAGGAACCGACGCTGGGCAGTGAGCAGATCGAGCTGGGACTTGATCCATCCGAGCCGCTAGAGTTTGAGGTGCGGGAGCAGCCCACGGCTGAACCACATCCACAACCACAACCACAACCACAACGACAGCCACAGGCAAGCGAGTCTGCTCTCGGCGCCCGTGTTGATGAGGCGGCGCCAAGGGTTGAGATCGAACCTTGGCGTGAGCCCGAGCTGGGTGGAAAGTCGTTGATCGCAGAGGCGCCTTTGCATGACGTGCCCCATACCGAGGCGCTGGCACAGAACCAGGCGCCGGAGCCGGTCGATCATCAGCCGGTTGATGTGTTGGTGCTGCATGTGGTGGGGCGCAACGGACCTATCTTAGGTGAAGAGTTGTTGCCAAGCCTGACCACCATGGGGTTCAAGTTCGGTGAGATGGATATCTTCCATCGTCATCAGCATACGGCGGGCACAGGGCCTGTGCTGTTCTCCTTGGCCAGCATGGTCAAACCGGGCACCTTCGATCTGGATCGGATGGAGCAGTTTCGTACCGAAGGCTTGGCCCTGTTCATGACATTGCCGACCCACACCGACGCGCGGGTGGGATTCTCCATCATGTTGGGCAGTGCGCAGGGACTGGCGGATCTGCACGATGCGGAGATCCTCGATGAGCAGCGCGCTCCTTGGACTGACGCAGCCGAAGCGAACTATTTAGCGCGGATCAAAGCGGCCGAAACCGAGCCAGCCTGATCCCATTACTATCAGAGAGGCCGCCAAGGGCGGCCTTTTTTCGGTCATCATGGCCTGATTGGATATCGATATGAGCAACACAGTACAGCAACGCATTGATCAACTCTGCGATGAATTGAATCTCCATAATCACCAATATTATGTATTGGACAACCCAACCATTCCGGACGCGGAGTACGATCGACTCTTGCGGGAGTTGCAGCAACTGGAAGCCGACAATCCCCAGTGGCTGCGAGCAGACTCGCCCAGCCAGCGTGTGGGCGGCAAAGCGTTAGCGCAATTCAACTCCGTTGCCCACTTAAAGCCGATGCTGTCGTTGGACAATGCCATGAATGAGGCCGAATTTTCGGCTTTTCATCAGCGGCTGGCTGAGCGTTTGGGGACGACGGAGATAGCCTACTGCGCCGAGCCGAAGCTGGATGGTATTGCGGTCAGCCTGCTGTATCGAGATGGCGTGCTTGAGCGCGCGGCGACGCGAGGCGATGGCATGACCGGTGAGGAGATCACGACGAACGTCAAAACCATCGGTTCGGTGCCGTTGCGATTGCAGGGGGACGACTTTCCGGGCCTGATCGAGGTGCGGGGGGAGGCCTTTATGCCAACCGCAGGCTTTGAGGCGATGAACGCCAAGGCCCATGCTGCGGGCGACAAGACCTTCGTCAATCCGCGTAATGCCGCGGCAGGGAGCTTGCGTCAATTGGACAGCAAGATCACCGCGTCCCGTCCTTTGGCATTTTATGCCTATGCCATGGGCGTGGTGGAGCAAGAGCGCGCAGCATTGTCCGATAGCCATCATGGCCAGCTGCAGCAATTGAAAGGCTGGGGACTGCCGGTGTCGCCTTTGGTTGAGCAGGCCAGTGGCGAACAGGGCGGCCTGACCTATTTCCGCCGCGTCGGTGAAGCCCGCGCCAGTTTGCCGTATGAGATCGACGGGGTGGTTATCAAGGTCGATAGTCTGGCGCAGCAGACGCAGTTGGGTTTTGTCGCCCGGGCACCGCGCTGGGCCATCGCCTGTAAGTTCCCGGCTCAGGAAGAGCTGACGGTGCTCAATGGGGTGGATTTTCAGGTGGGGCGAACCGGTGCTGTGACGCCAGTGGCCCGGCTTGAGCCGGTCTTCGTGGGCGGAGTCACAGTGTCCAACGCCACCTTGCACAATGCCGATGAGATCGCGCGTCTGGGTGTGATGATCGGCGATACCGTGGTTATCCGCCGCGCGGGGGACGTGATCCCACAGATCGTCTCTGTGGTTGAAGAGCGACGTTTGGCGGACGCCCAGCCGATCGAGATCCCACAAACCTGCCCAGTGTGCGACTCCAAGGTTGAGCGCTTTGAAGGGGAGGCGGTCGCTCGCTGCTCCGGTGGCCTGTTCTGTGAAGCCCAGCGTAAAGAGGCGATCAAACATTTTGCCTCGCGTAAGGCGTTGGACGTCGATGGCCTAGGCGATAAGTTGGTGGAGATGCTGGTCGATAAAGAGCTCATTCGGACTCCGGCGGATCTGTTTAGCTTGTCGGCCTCGGCGCTGACCATGTTGCCTCGGATGGGGATGAAATCGGCGCAAAATCTGGTGAATGCTTTGGATAGCGCACGCACCACGACTTTGCCACGATTCCTCTACAGCTTGGGGATCCGCGAGGTGGGTGAGGCAACGGCGGCCAATCTGGCGCGTCACTTTAAGACCTTGGATGCACTGCAGCAGGCTTCGCTTGAGTCTTTGATGGAGGTGGATGAGGTCGGCGAGGTGGTGGCCAAGCACGTCTACTACTTCTTCCGTCAGCCTCATAATGTCGAGGTGCTCACCGCTTTGATCGATCCGCTTGGGGCGAACGTGCATTGGCCGGCGATCGAGGAGGTCGCCGCCGATCAGCAACCGCTGAAGGGGCAGACTTGGGTCTTGACCGGCACCATGAGCCAGATGGGCCGCTCTGACGCCAAGGCCGCGCTGGAGCGCTTGGGGGCCAAGGTCTCTGGTAGCGTGTCAAAAAATACCACGACCTTAGTGGCCGGCGAGAAGGCGGGCTCTAAGCTGACCAAGGCGACCGATCTGGGCGTTGACGTCTTGGATGAGCAGGGCTTATTGGATCTGCTGGCGCGTCATAACGCGTGATCTCATCGCTGCGAAAAGGCCCGGTACACGTCAGTGTGCCGGGCCTTTTTGTTCGCTGAGGGCTGCTCTTCCCTTGGGTTATGGCAGCAGCCTGCCGCAAGGGCTAGCGGCGGGCTGGCACCTTGGTTACAGTGGCAGAAATGACGAGCGCAAACAGGGATAGGATATGCAAACAGTGGCGATCGCCGGTTGTGGCTGGCTGGGGTTGGCATTAGCCCAACGTCTGCAACTGCAAGGCTGGGCGGTGCGGGGGTGCAGTCGCAAGGCTGAGATTCTGACGCAGTTGGCACAAGGGGGGATCCCCTCGACCTATCTTGATCTGGGCGAGCAGTTGAGTTGTGCCAAACCATCGGTCTTGTTTGATGCTCAGACGCTGATCATCAATATCCCGCCGGGGCGGCACCATCAGGAAAGCAGCTATGCCCAGCGGATCGGCCTGTTGGCTCGGGCGGCGCAGCAGGCGGGGATCGCTCAGGCGGTGTTTATCAGTTCGACGGCGGTGTACCAGGACGATCCCGCCGCCAGTTGGTGTGACGAGCAAGCTGCGCTGAGTCGTGAGAGCCGGGCCGAGATGATGTTGGCGGCTGAGGCGTGTGTGAAGCACCACTTTGAGCATTGGAGCATCCTGCGCTGCGCCGGGTTGGTTGGTGGTGAGCGCCATCCAGGGCGATTTTTAGCGGGGCGCAGCGGCTTGGCCGGGGCAAACTGCCCGGTTAACCTGGTTCACAGAGAGGATGTGATCGGGGCTATTCAGTGCGTTATTGAGCGCGGCTGCTGGGGGGCGATCTACAATGTCGCTGCGCCCATCCATCCGCCCAAGGGGGAGTACTATCCGGCTGCGGCTAGGGCATTGGGGTTGGCGGCGCCAAGCTTTAGCTCGGTACTTGGCGTTGGCAAGCGGATCAGCAGTGCGAAGCTGATGGATGAGCTTG
Organism: Ferrimonas pelagia; assembly: GCF_039543565.1. Taxonomy (NCBI): domain Bacteria; kingdom Pseudomonadati; phylum Pseudomonadota; class Gammaproteobacteria; order Alteromonadales; family Ferrimonadaceae; genus Ferrimonas; species Ferrimonas pelagia. Next base: position 29,837 of record NZ_BAABJZ010000023.1, read on the forward strand.
GGTTTGTTTTCCGCTATCCGGATCCGCTGATCATGCCGCCGCTGTGTGAGCACGATGTGTCTGGTGGCTAAACCTTGGGACGTTATTGAGTCGATGCGCTTGGGGCGCGATACAGAATGCCCGTTTAAGCCATTGGCGATACAGCAAGATCGCGTGTTGGCGCTGTTTTGACGGCCCCCAGGGGCCATCGATAGGGCAGAGATCCTCTGCCTGCGGCCAATGAGCGCGAGCGTGTCGTGTCTCGGAGGATGCGTGATGGCGGCGATCGGTTGAAGAACCAGAGCTTGAGGATAATCATCAAGCCTGAGTGATCTCGCTCGGTTGGGGGTCGGTTTGGGGTGGGCGTTGCCGCAATCTGACGAAGTTTGAAGGATGAAGCCAACGGCTCCTGCCAGCCACCGTTGTCGGCGTCGTAAGGCCCCTATGGCAACGGTTTGTCAACGGTTTGGCGATGAGACGAGCGCAGCCGAGCGCGGTATTCCCCTTTGTTGCCACGGTTGCCACAGCACAGTTTGCGCCATTGCGGGCCTGCCCTGTTCCTTAGTTGCGAGGCATTGTCCCGTTGGTGGGCTAATATTTCAGTAAGTTGTTTTAACGGTAGGTGTTTTATGAATGGAATCAGCAAACACAGGAGCGTAGGGAAATGCCTGCTGATCCTGCTCGTCGGGTTGTACGGCGCATCAGCTTGGGCGGGGTTTATCCAGGTTCAAGGGGAAGCACGTCGACTGGTGCAGCCAGAGCAGGCAAGACTGTCGGTATCGGTCACTAAGTTAGCAGAGCAGCCCGAACAAGCGATGTCTCAGGTCGATGACGTGATCAACAAGGTGCTACGCCGTTTGGAAGGGGCACAGATCCCTCCTCAGCAGATCAGCGCCGGCCACATTAGTCTCGGTCCGCAATATCGCTATGATGATGGCCAACGGCATCTATTGGGGTTTCAAGCCAGTCGTGATCTGTCCATCCTGGTGCGGGTCGCCGAGGTGGGCCATTGGCTGGGGCGCTTGGCCGAAGCCGGGGTTACCGAGATCGCCGCGCCACAATACCTGACACTGGACGATCAAGCCTTGCGGGATGAGTTGTATGGCCTGGCGTTGGCGGATGCCTTAACTCGGGCCGAGGCGTTGTTGCCAGAGGGTCAAACGCTTGGCCCCGTAATGGAGATCAGCGAGTTGGGTGGTGGGGGCGCGCCGCGCGCGGCGATGCGAGAATCATTGGATGCGGGGGGCCGGTACGTGAGCGGGCCGGTTACAGAGCAAGTGCGGTTGACGGTGAAAGTGGCATTAAACTGATGTGGCGCTCGCACGGCGGAGAGCTAGGCATATGTCGGCTTGGCAAATGAACGGCCAACACTTATCAGCGCCATGCGTATCGCCACCGAACAGCTTCACTGCGCGGTTTCTTGTTTTGCATTGGCGTACCGCCGGTAAGATTGCAGTAACGGGTTACGTCGAGCCGTTGCTGCTATATCTCAGTACTTTTTGCACGGCGTGATGTAGCGCTAAGCATCAGTATTATTGGATATTTCCTTCTTCTTTCAGTCAAGCTTAGCGTGGGTGCGACCAAAGTCTAACGTGGTTATATTGCGCCCCCACAGGCTGTGTTCACTAAATATATTGCATTCAAAAACAATACCTTATCCGGTTTCCTTTGACGTGCATCAAAGTCGCTTTTGACTAAGGTCGAGCATCCAGCGTTTTGTTCCCTTGCTAGGTTAGCTAAGACAATTTCAAAGCAAGAAAACGGGGAGCGGTTTATGGCTTTTGAAAGTAATGAACAGGCAAAAGCATATTGGCGGGAAAACATTCGCCTGATGTTGAGTCTGCTGGCAGTGTGGTTTGTCGTGTCATATGGATTTGGCATTTTGCTGGTGGACGTCCTGAATGCAGTGCACCTGGGTGGGTTTAAACTGGGTTTTTGGTTTGCTCAACAGGGGGCTATCTATGTCTTTGTTGCACTTATCTTTGTCTACGTATTCAAGATGAATGCATTAGATAAAAAATATAACGTACACGAGGAGTAGATGATGGATCTGCAAACCATGACATATCTGGTAGTGGGCCTGACCTTTGCCCTCTACATAGGTATTGCGATCTGGGCCAAAGCCGGATCAACCCAAGAGTTTTATGTTGCCGGTGGCGGCGTCCACCCCGTCGCGAATGGCATGGCGACAGCGGCGGATTGGATGTCAGCCGCCTCCTTCCTGTCGATGGCGGGCCTTATCGCCTTTATGGGCTATGACGGTGCGGTCTATCTGATGGGCTGGACCGGTGGCTATGTGCTGCTGGCTCTGTGCCTGGCCCCATACCTGCGTAAGTTTGGCAAGTTTACCGTGCCGGACTTTATTGGTGATCGTTACTATTCCCAGACGGCCCGAACCGTGGCGGTGATCTGTGCGATCTTCGTGTGCTTTACTTATGTTGCAGGCCAGATGCGTGGCGTGGGCGTGGTTTTCTCCCGTTTCCTTGAAGTGGATATCACCACCGGCGTGATCATCGGCATGGGGATCGTGTTCTTCTACGCAGTGCTGGGCGGCATGAAGGGGATCACCTACACCCAGGTGGCGCAATTTATTGTGTTGATCACCGCTTATCTGGTGCCCGCTGTCTTTATCTCCATCATGTTGACCGGCCATACCTTCCCACAACTCGGCTTTGGCGCAGAATTGACAGGCAGTCCCGGGGTGACTGTTCTGGATAAACTCGATGGGCTGACGACGGAGCTCGGATTCAGTCAGTATACCGACGGCTCTAAGTCGACCATTGATGTGTTCTTTATTACGGCGGCCTTGATGGTGGGGACTGCGGGTCTGCCTCATGTGATCGTTCGTTTCTTCACTGTGCCTAAGGTTTCCGATGCGCGGATCTCCGCCGGTTGGGCGCTGGCGTTTATTGCGCTGCTCTACACCACCGCACCGGCTGTGGCGTCATTTGCCCGTCTGAACATGATCGATACCATCAATGGTTCAGATGGTCAGGGGACCCTATATGCCGAGCGACCAGATTGGATCAAAAACTGGGAGCAAACCGGCTTGATCTCCTTCTCTGGCGCAACGGAAAGCCAGGAAGCCTCCGGCGCTGCTGGGGCGGCGATGGCTGAGCAAGGCGTGATGTTCTACTCCGGTGATGAGCGTAACAACATGAAGGTTGACCGTGACATCATGGTGTTGGCAAACCCTGAGATCGCCAATCTGCCCAACTGGGTGATCGCCTTGGTGGCGGCAGGGGGGATCGCGGCAGCGCTCTCAACCTCTGCGGGCTTGCTGCTGGTGATCTCGACCTCGGTGTCGCACGATCTATTGAAGCGAAACTTGATGCCGGATATTACCGATAGACAGGAGTTGACCTACGCTCGTGTTGCCGCGGCGGTGGCCATCTGTGTGGCGGGCTATCTAGGGATCAATCCGCCGGGCTTTGTGGCACAGGTGGTGGCGTTCGCCTTTGGCCTAGCAGCGTCGTCCTTCTTCCCGGCCATTATCATGGGGATCTTCTCTAAGAAGATGAACAAAGAGGGCGCGATCGCAGGCATGATCGTCGGGATCACCTTCACCGCGGGCTACATCTTGGCGTACAAAGGGGTGTTCTTTGAGCCATTGATCGCCAACAAGCCGGAGAACTGGTTGTTTGGGATCTCGCCTGAAGGGATCGGTACCCTAGGTATGGTCTTGAACTTTGCTGTGGCCTTCGCGGTGAGCAAGGTGACGGCGGAGACACCACAAGAGGTGCAGGAGCTGGTCGAGAGCATTCGTTTCCCTAAGGGATCGGGTGAAGCCACTCACCATTAAGTATGGTTGAGGGGTGAAAGTAGAAAGGGCAGCTCGTGAGGGCTGCCCTTTGTTCTATGCGCCGTACAGGGTCAGGTTGATGATCCTGATCAATATCCCGATAAATAACAGTAAGATGCCGCTGCGATAACAGCGGAATTCGGTGATATTTAGATCACGTAATTGCCCGACCCATATCTGCCACAGTGCCTGCCATTGTTGGGTGCGGCGTAGATACAGGGTGAGTGTTGCGAGCACCAAGATCAGACCGGTGAGCATGAAGCCAGTTTGGATAAGTGTTAGCACGATTCCCTCCGTTTTTATGCAGTGTATCAAGGATCTGAGAGGCATACATGAGCAGTTCGGAACTGGCACCCATTGTGGATTTTCTGGCGACGCTGCATCCGTTTGATCGGCTGTCATCGCAACAACTCGAGCAGGTCGGCAGGGGGATAGAGATCGCCTATTTTGCCCACCACCAGGGTCATGTACCGGTCGATTATTGCGAGCCTAAACTCTACGTGGTGCGCAATGGGGCGTTTGAGGTACAAAATGATGAGGGGGATCTGCTCGACCGATTGGGCGAGGGCGATTATTTCGGTTATCCCTCGTTGTTGACTGGGGAGAAGATCAGCAACCGGATCCGGGTGCTAGAAGATGGCCTGGTTTACATCCTGTCCGATACCGTGTTTCGTCAGTTGCGCAGCGACTGTCGGGAATTTGATCGCTTTTTTAATCGCAAACATGCGGAGCGACTGCGTCATGGCGCACGATTTTTGGCCCGAGACCATCAAAGCACGGCGCGGGTAAAAAGTGTGATGGCCAGTCCGGCCGCCAGTATTGGCCCCGAGCTGACCGTGCAGGCGGCGGCGAAGCAGATGCAAGCTAAGAGGATCAGCTGTTTGCTGGTGGTTCAGGAGGGCCAGTTGGTGGGGATCTTGACCGATCGGGATCTGCGCAACCGGATCTTGGCTGAGGGTAAGGGTTGCGACACCCGGATCGCCCAGGTGATGACCACGCCGCCGTTATCGGTCAATCCGGCGACCTTGGTGTTTGAAGCGATGTTGATCATGAGTCGGCATAATATTCATCATCTGCCGGTGGTCGATAAAGGCGAGCCGGTTGGCGTGGTGACCAGTACTGACATGATCCGGATGCAGCGCAATGATCCGCTGCATTTGATCGGTGAGATGGAGCGACAGAGCGATCGCGCTGAGCTGGTGAAGTTGGCGGGGCAGTTTCCTGTGCTGATGCAGAGCTTGATCCAGGCCGATGCCCGAGCGGAGGAGATCGGGCGGGTGCTGACGTTGTTGACCGATACGCTGACGCGACGCCTGTTGATCATCGCACAAGAGAAGTTCGGCGCGGCCCCGATCCCCTGGTGTTGGTTGGCGTTCGGCTCTCAGGCACGGATGGATCAAGCGGGCAAGTCGGATCAAGATAATGGCTTGCTGTTGGCGCGCGAGCCTGACGCGGCACAGATGGCCTATTTTCAGGATCTGAGCCGGTTTGTTTGTGACGGCCTCAATGACGCCGGTTATGTCTATTGTCCGGGCAATATTATGGCGATGAATCCGAAGTGGTGTTTGTCCAAAGAGCGCTGGTTGGCGCAGTTCAAGCGCTGGACCCAAGAGCCCGAGCCGATCGCGGTGATGCATGCCAGCATCTTTTTTGATCTGCGTCCGGTCGCCGGCAATGTCACTCTAGGCCAGCACCTACAGCAACAAGTGTTGAAATTGTGCCAAGGCAATCAGATATTTTTAGCCATGATGGCCGCCAATGGTGGCAGTCAGTCGCCGCCGTTGGGATTCTTTCGTCAATTGGTGCTTGAACGCGATGGGGAGCAGCGCAAAGCACTGAACTTAAAACATAAGGGGGTGGCGCTGATCAACGACATTGCTCGCCTTTATGCCTTGTCTTGCGGCAGCTCAGAGGTCAGTACGCCGAAACGGATCCAGGCGGCGATGCTGGCAGGGCTACTGACCCGGAAGGATGCCTTAAACTTGGCGGATGCCTTGGAGTTTATAGCCCATCTGCGGCTGCAGAATCAGGGGCGGCAGGTGCAGGAGGGCGAAGCGCCGAGCAATTGGCTGGCGACGGCGAAGATCTCCGGCTTGATGCGGCATCAGCTCAAGGATGCGTTCGCGGTGGTCGCGCGGGCTCAGGATGGCATGAAGCTTAAATATGGACGTACGTTATGATCTCGGCGCTGAGGTTCCGCTGGGCTCAGCTGCGTAATCGTTCAACGGAGCTGGCGCCCTATTACCGTGCGGGTCGGGCCGATCTGGCGCGGGATTACCGCCAGGCCAGGATGCTGGCATTGGATCTGGAATTGACCGGTCTGGATCCGCAGCAGGATCAGATCCTGTCGATCGGCTGCGTGCCAATTGAACAGGGTCGATTGCAGTTAAGCCAGGCACATGATCAAGTGGTGCTGATCAACGGCGAGGTCGGTGACAGTTGTACCATCCACGGGATCCGAGATCGGGATATGGCCGCGGGGATCCCCCTGGCTCAGGCCCTCAGTGACTTGATCCCGATGCTGGCAGGCCGCGTACTGATCTGCCATAACGCAAGACTGGATCTGGCCTTTTTACAGCAGGGTCTTCGTCGCTGCTTCGGGCAGGGGTTGCCGCTGATGGCGGTGGATACCCTGTCGTTGGAGCTAAAGCGTTTTGCTCAGCGTGACGAGACGCCAAAGGCGGACGCGCTGCAATTGGGCCGTTGCCGGGCGCGTTACGAGTTGCCCAATTATCCAGGCCACCATGCGCTGGTGGATGCGATCGCCTGCGGTGAGCTGCTGTTAGCGCAGGCTTCTGCGATGAGTGGACGACATACTTTGTCGCTGGGCCGCCTGCTTCGCTAGGGCAACATCGGGGGTTCTGCTCGGGAGCGTATATGAAAGATGAGATCGATATTCGACAAGCGCTCCGGGTTTTTGATCGGATCCGCCAATATGGCCAGCCATGCTCTGACGGTTACCGTTGGCAAGGGGTTATTGCTGCTAGCGGCTATGATGGATACCAGATCAGTCTCAGTGACGGCACGGTCACCCTGTGGTTGATGTTTCATAGCAGCCATCAATTTGAAAGCGGTAACCGGCTTGAACGAGAGCAGTTGCTGCAACGTCTGGCGCAGCTCGATGCCATTGATCGCGTTGGGCCGGACACGCCCCGCTACAGTTGATGAGCCTCTTCCCACGAGTGCGACACGAAGCCTTGGATCCCATTGACGTACAATTCGTTAAATCGGCGCAGTTGCTCAGAGTTTTCGATCCGCGTCGCGATGATCTGTAACTTCAGGTTGCGTGCCGTGCGGCACAAGGAGACGAGGAGATCTTGCTGTTGGGCGTCGTCGAGTCGCTGACTGTACAGGTGATCCAATTTGACGTAAGCGGGAGCGGGTAACTCGGTGAGGTAGTTGATGTCGTAGATATGACGGCCAAAGCCGTCGATCCCAAACTGAAAGCCGGCGGTCGTGATCAACTCACAGGCGAGCATCGCCTCTTCCCGCTGCTGGAAAAAGGCCGATTCAGGGATCTCGAGTAGCAACTTTTTGCCCAGCGGTTGCTGTTGATTGAGTGTGCGCTTAAGCCAACGGATGAAGCCCATATCGGTCAGGCTATAAGGGGAAATATTGATGGCGAGAGGCTGAGATCTTGGCTTGGACAAGCGCTCAAACGCACGGGTTAACACATAGCGGTCAAACATGGCCGTTTTGCCCATGGCTTCTAAGGCGGGCAAAAATTTGGACGCGCTGCAATACTCCCCAGGCAACTCGATGGCACTAAACAGCTCATAATGGAGCAAGGTTCCGTCCAAGGTTAACGCCGGTTGTTGGCGAAAGCTGATGCATTCCTGTGCGATCGCTGTCTCAACCATCTCAAACCACTGGTGCCGGCCGCGGGCGATACCGAGTTGATTATGTCGCTGCACTAATGGCTGACCGTCACCACTTTTGCTGGCGTCGATCAGCATGCCATCAAGCAGAGCCAGCATTTCGGAAGGCTCGTGTGGCGTCTCACTGTAGAGTCCAACCATTTGAGCCCGGGCGGGCGCGATCTCCAACGGTGTCGGTGTGATCTGGTCCAGACTCTGCTGGATGCGATGACTCAGGCTCTCTAGCTCGTCTTCAATCACCTCAGTGATCAACAAGGCAAATTCGGTATTGCTCAGCCGCACTAAACTGAGCAACGACGGGTTTGCCACGAGCAGGGAGAGCGTTTGCTGCAGTTGTTGTGACGCATTGCGGTAGTCCGTTTCACTGCGCCGGTCCAGTATGATCGCCAGCGACGGGACGGACAGCAAACAGAGCAAGCCGCTTGAGCCATCCTTGATCCAACGTTCCATCTGCGCCTGCAATAACAATCGATTTCCGACTCCAGATAGGGGATCGGTGTAGATCCGTTGCTGCAACCGCTTGGCTTCCTCCGCTTGCTCGTCAAATAATTTGTTAAAGTGCTTACCCACGATCTGAAAGGCGCGCTGTAACCGAGCAAACTCGATGGTGCTGGCGTTGACCTCAATCAGCGGCAAATGGCGGTAATTGGCGATAGCCTCGCTTTGGCTGCAGATCACCTTGAGCGGTTTCATTAGATAATGGAGCCAAACGGATAAGAGGGCGCAGGTAAGCAAAGTGATAATGAGTGAAGTGACAAGCAATTCTAGGATGTTTGTCCAAAGGCGGTCGGAAGCCTGAGCGGTGCTGCCGAGCAATTCAAGCCGTGCCAGTGGTTGCCATTGCGACTGGATAAGCACTGAATGTTGCGGCTGGCTAAACAGAGGTAACGAGGAAAACCAATCAGGAGCGTTCTGATGGACCGAGATGCTTGAACGCTGCCAGATAACGCTGCTGTTTGGGTGCGTCAGCGTGATCCCTTGCAGCTCTTCGTTGGCCAGGTACTCAGATAACAGCGTGTCGAGGGCAAACCGGTCATCGGCAGTGAGCAAGGGTTTGAGCGCTATGGCCAAGGACGCCAGGCTCTCTTTGAGTTGCTGCTCCTGTTGATCAGCAATGAATTCGCGCTGATCTGCCATGTACACGGTGATCAGCGAGAGGGTCATCAAGGTTAGGCTGCCGATGAAGACGAAGGCCAACTGGCGAAAGAGCGTCACTGATATCCCCCGGAAGCATTAGAAAAAATGTGTATTTATGGGGCTGTACCACACCAGAGCTTGAGCTCCTCGGCGATGACCAATCCATGGATAAAGGCGGTGTTACTGCTGCGTCCTTTTCGTAACCATTTCATCCTATGGTCCCGATTCTGTTCAGCCTCATAGCTGGCACCCACGAATGGACGTAATGAAGATCAGCGTCGGTTTGTCGTGACCTCACAGCGTCGGTCGACCTATACCACGCAGTTATCACTCAAAAGTGTAGAGCAATAATGGCCAAGTGGTTGTTTTGCTCTTACATAGTCTCGGGCCGTCCAACGGGCAACCCTGCTGCTGGGCCCGCGAATGGGCGATGTGGTCTGAAAGGGCAACTGCCCCGACCCAAGCGTCGTCATTGTCGCGATGGACTGACCAAGCGATTGAAGCTCGGCAAACTGAGGCCGTGTATTGGTGCTAGGAGCATTGCCCCGGGTCTCAACCGGAACGGATGGGGTGAGCATGGGCGAGGTTAGACAGTATGGCGGTTGCGTGACGGGGTGAGTGCTCCTGGGCTGATGCTAGGGTGACACAGGGGAAAGTTTCGCCGCGACATGGACGGTCTTGACGGAAAAGTGGTGCAATGACTCCAATTCAGTATAATCCGCAGCCATTTCATGTTTAAAGAGTGTTGTCATGAGAAAAAGCGTTTTGGCTGTTTGCGTTGCGGCCCTATGTACCTCTTCATTGTCTGGCTGCATGGGACAAATGGCATTGAGCTCAGCGGTGAGTGAAGTGAACTTGACGGTGGTGGATAATCGTTATGGTCGTGCGGGTTTGTTCGCCTTAATGAGCCCGATCTATGGGATCGCATCTATTGGTGATCTGTTCATTGTGAATTCGATCGAGTTCTGGACGGGTACCAACCCGGTGTCCGGACGCTCTCCCGCGATCGTGGATATGCCGGTAGAAACCATCTTTCGAGTTAACCCACATCTGGATCCCAGCCTGACGGAGTCGCCTAATCTGACCTTGCCGAACCTGCAAACCCAAGTCGAACCGGTGCGGCACATCGAGATGCACTACCTGAGCGAGTATGAGGCACAAATGCGGGTGGAGTTTAGCGACGGGAGCGAGCAGATCCTGCTTGGTCGCAAGCAGGCCGAACAGGTTATCTTTATCCTCGATGGTGTGGAGGTGACTCGTGCCTCAACGGAGCAATTGGCCGTTTTCGCCGCGCGAGGATAAACCAAGAACCATATAGGAAGTGTTATCTACCAAGCGATTTAGCAGCTAATGGAAGCTGTGGTAGTGGTCTTAGATCCATAGGGAGCGGTTTACTCGTTAGTTCTAAAAGACGTGTAATGGATTAAATATTCGACAGTTGTCGAGTAGAGTCTAGGCTTTAGAATGGGCCTAGCAAAAGGAGTGCTGACTGATGAAGACGAAGGATCGTCATCCCATTACCGTCTATCTGGATCGAGAGCAGTTTCAGCAATTGGAGCGCTTGACCGCGCAATCTGGTTTCCTGTCATTGGAAGATTATGTGGCGGGGTTGTTGAGCAGTAAGCTGAAAGACAGCGCGATATCGACGTCATCGGAACGATTAACCTTGGAGCTGACCGAAGTGATCGACGCTGCGTGCACGCAAGACACGAGCGCCAAACATCAGTCACACACTTAGTGCGCTCCACTTAATCTGTTAAGGCCAGTTCTAGCCACACCAATCGATGATCGGATGAGGCGCCTCTGTGGGCGATTAAGCGATGCAGCGGCGAGTGCTTGTGTGGCCAGAATACCCCGCCATCCAGGATCTCAAATCCCCGCTTCGACGGCAGGACATAATCGACGCGTGCGCGCCACTGTGCGGTATGGGTCGCAGCGTAAGGGTTGTCCGGCGAATGAGCGGCGCCTCCTTGGCTGGTTGGAACGAAATCGCCGTTGACCGCGGGATGTTGCAATAACTGCTGTATGGCGCCAGGGCGGCTGCTGCCTTCATCGGGCGAGGCGTTGTAATCGCCAAGAATGACGAAGCGTCGACCCTCTGGCAGCCCTCCTTGCTTACCTTGATCGTCAATGAGGTAGGGGGCACCGTCGTCGCTGATGTGATCGGCCCAAAGACGGATCTCATCAAAGTTGCGAGCGCCATTCCGGCCCTCGGGCCCATCAAAGACCGGTGGGGTCGGATGGGCGGCGAGTACATGGACAAGGTTATTTTCAATCAGTATTGGTACATCCCAATGGGATTTCGATGACAAGCGTAGGCCTTGCCAGGTAGTCGCATCGTAGAAGTCAGAGCCGTCCACATTGAGGATGGATTGCGCGTTTGGCATGGTGTGCCACTTTAAGTTCTGAAAGTTTCTGATCTTGTCATAATCAATGGGAAAACGAGAAAGCAGTACCATGCCGTATTGGCCGGGGTAATGGCCAAAGCCCCAAGCATCGCCGGCGGTACCGCTGGCAATCCCATCCCCATCGATATCGAATGGACTTGCGATGCCGGTATTGACTGGCGCTACAAAATAGAAAGGATAATCGACCGGCTGGGCTCCCCGTTGACCGACCTGCAAATAGTGACGGATGAACGCCTCTACGCCTTGGTTTGGATCAGGAATGTAGTCAAATTCATTAAGCAGAATGATGTCTGGCCGAGTGCGCTGGATGATCTCGGCAATATTTTTTATCTGGCGGTGCTCACCGTTTGCCAAGCGTTGTTTGAGGGCGTTGGATTGGCGGGGATCAGTGCGGGTTTTGCGGTAATTATCCGCCTCCATACTGACATTAAAAGTGGCGATCTTCACGGTGCTTTCCTGTTGTCCCTATCAATGGCATATCGAGTCCGATCTGTGCGGGTAAGCCCTTTAATCGGTCGCGCTCAATGGGCGAGCGTCGCAACACGATGAGATGGCGCCTCATCATATGCGGTTCATGACTTATTGGCTCTATTTATCGTTTGAAGCGATATGAAGCAAGCGTTCTGCTAGGCGCAGTATCTTCTTGTGCTAGAGCGAGTGACGCCGTCAGACAAGGCGTTCAAGTGTGGCACAGATACAGATCACTGCCGTGGGGCGCGCTAGCAAGCGCAGCCAATGGAACGTTCATGAGCCACCGCATGCACTGGGCCTACCTTGTTACACGTAATTTAATGATTTAATTAATTATTTTTGGTGTCATAAAAGGTTACCAAAGATCTCCAAAAGAAGGGCTGTATTCGAACGGACTGTGCAGGGCACCAAGGCGGTGGACCGTGGCTTGATAAAAGCTCGTTGCGGGCTCGTGGGAAGGGTTGGAGTGACAGGCCGGATCGGCGCCAGGAGCAGTTCCTAGGTTCTAGGATCACTGCGCTGCTAAGTTCTAGGAAGAGCAAAAGCGAAAGGTTAGTGGGCCGCCAAAACCGGATCCTTTGTTCAATAACCGATGTGGCCGTAGGTCGGGTTAGCGAGCGCTCTTTTCGCGTAACCCGACATAGCGAATGAGAAACAACCACTGAGCTAAAGAGGCAATACGAGCACCCTTGGAACGGCAAGGCGATTACGTTGTCGAGTGACTGCAAGGGTGCCAAAGCGGCCGTTCGTTGAAACGGCGAACATTCCGTCTGATAGTGTCTCTATTTCACCCAGAGAACTGTGCCAGTGTGCGCCTTATCTATTGATTTGTATGGACCTTGCTAATCCCAGATACTTGGTAAGATCGTTTATCTGCTTCTGCATGCCGCTGTTCAAAAATATCATGTCTGCGTTGCCAAGCTGATTCGCTTCGCACGCCCCTTTATGGTCATACGATCCCTTGAACTTTAATCTTGAGTGCAAGGGCAAAATGCAGGAGCTAAAGCTTTGGATCAATAGGTGGCAATACAAACTATGAGCGGCTATTGGCTACTTTTTAGCAAAGTCAGTACTGAAACAAGATCTCTCGTTTACGGTCAAACTGCCGAGATGTTGAGCCGAGTTCCGATGGATGCTTGCCTGGCGTAAGTAGTTTCTTCCAAAACTCACCATCAAAACTGCCGTTTAAGTGCAAATAACGGCAGATGTGTACTAAGTCCATCCGCCCCCAACCAAAACCCGTGATCCGAAAGCGGAACTCGTTCTCAAGTTCATAATATGTCGGTACGGCATTATCGAGCCAGCACTGCTCAAGGTATTGATATATCTCATTCACCTTACTCTCAGATACAATAAACTGCTTTGTGTAGTGCTGATGGGGCATGGGCGCAACCGAATCATCACTGTCCTGCATCAGTGGATAGACGCTCTTTTCCCATGCGTAGAGGTAAGCATCGGTGTATTCGTTATGATGAACTCCTAGGCTCAATACTTGTAGACGCTGCTGGGTGAACATCGCATCCATGATCTGTTTCGTTGCTTCGTGGTTCATCATCATTCCTCACTATCCTTGCTGGCTCGTTTACCTACGCGAGCCGCTACAATTTCACCAAAGAGTCCATCGACATTGACCGATGTCGGTCCTAATCGAACCACACATCACACTCACTCAACGCTGTCAGATCCCGACCCAAACGCCGCATCTCTTTTTTATGGCACGGAAGTGGGTTTCCAGTGCGCTTTATTGGGGATCCAGACATTCCAATCACCGTGGCTTCCCGTTCATGTCGAAACAGCCGAAACTGCACTCCATCGATGGTCCGCTATAGCGGGTTGCCGTGTGGATCTTGCTTTCATTCTAGTTCGTTCAACTTGTCACGCTTCGGTGCGGTACGAACGGATGCGAGAAGCGCTAAAGCGCTGTGCCACTGATCAATCGCACTGCGTCACGTCCTGTTTCGCGCCTTAAGCACCGCGATCTAGATGAGCCTGACACACTTCAGTTCGACACCCACACGGCGCCATGCCGATATTATCGAGGCGTCGCATTGGTCTAAATAACTGTTCCAAATTGTGCTACACCCCGGCTGCTGTGCTAGTTGCTGGGTGCCGAGGGGCGCGGCGCTCTTAGGAACTAGGATCTAGGCCCTGGTTCCTAAGAGCCGGAGCAAAGCCCGTGGTGTTTGGGCTTACGAGAAAGTGGAGCATATTTAGGATCAGCTATTTAGCGTATCGGATCATGGCAAACGCTTCCCGACACCACATGACCTCGCTGGCTCGGCCCTTGCTCAGCCTTTGACGAGAGTTGACTAAGGTTACCTAACTCTCGCCACACCTGATCCAGCCTTGGCCCGGACGACAGATCGGCCATAGCTGGACTAGGATCCAGTTTAATCAGGACAAATCATCAAACCGGACTGCAGGCTTAAACAAGTACCTGTGAGACCGACGGGCTTTTGGAGCTTGGCCAACTATGACATGGGATCATCTTTACCCACTTATCGAGCAAGCCAACGCAGCGGTCATTGAAGCGGACACCTACATACAGATCGCGATCATTCTGTCGAGTTATGTCCTTGCCTACTTTATCGCTCGTCGCATCCGCAAACTGGCCCCAGCGTTGGATCCCAAAGTCCAAGCTGGCCCGGCGCTGCACTGGCGACGTTTCTGGGTCAAGTTAAGCGGATTGCTCTTCCCGGTCATCGCTATCTTCTTGTTGCGCCTCTCCCTGGAACTCACTGAGACGACCGTTGCGCAGGGCTGGCTCGTGCACACCGCATTGACGGTGGCGGTGCTGATCTTCGTCAACTCCTTGATCCAGAACTTCATCAACAGCTGGGTGGCCGCGAGGATCTTCCGCTGGATCGGCCTGCCCATTTTGTTTCTGCACTTGATCGATTGGCTCGATGGACTGATCGCTATCTTGGATAGCATCTCCATCGGTCTGGGAAACGTCGAGATCTCCGTGTACGGCATCGCTCGGATCCTGATCTTTGGCTCATTGTTGTTCTGGTTGGGCCGGATCAGCAGCAAGACCGGCCGGCAGCTCATCGCTCACCGCCAGGAATTGGATGCACGCACTCGCGAGCTGGCTTCAAAGCTGCTGGAGATCACCATCTTCTTCGTGATCTCTCTGTTGCTGCTGAAAATACTCGGCGTCAATCTGACCGCTTTGGCGGTTTTTGGCGGTTTTTGGCGGTGCCTTGGGGGTCGGGATAGGCCTTGGGCTTCAGGCGATTGCCTCCAACTTTATCTCCGGGATCATCATCCTGATCGATCGCTCCGTCGCCATCGGGGATTATGTCGAACTTGATGACGGCTCAATGGGGGTAGTTCGGGAGCTCAGCATGAGGGCAACCACTCTGGAGACTTATGATGGCAAAGACATCGTCGTCCCCAACGACAAGTTCATTACCGGGGCCTTTATCAACTGGACCCACAAGGACAAACGGCAGCGTTACCGTGTCGACTTTTCGGTCGCCTACCATACCGATGTGCGTAAGCTGGTCGAGATCATCAAGACCGTAGTCACCGCTCATCCGCAGGTGCTCAGCGGCGAAGATGTCGCACAGGAAGAGCGCCCGGATTGTGAAATAGACAGTTTCGGTGACTCTGGGATCAACATGTTTGTCGAGTTCTGGATGGTGGGGATCGACGATGGCAAAAATCGAGTGGGTGGTGATCTCATGTTGATGATCTTGGAGGCGCTGCAGGAAAATGGCTTTGAGATCCCCTTCCCGCAACGGGAGGTTCGACTTCTCAATGAAAGTAAGCCGCACTCTTGAAGGGAGTGGCGCAATATTCACATTGTTGCGAGAGATTCAATGAGTCCTGAGTCGTCAGACCGGCATGGCTCAATTTAAAAGTATCAATTTACAAGTCTATACTGATATTTTGAGACGCTTTACTGCGCTTGTCTCTCGTCGAGTGATTGCCTTCCAGGAATTTCCAAATGTACCAAGCAACCCTTTTTATTTACGCGTTTAAAGGAAACCCGGATCGCATCCGCGCCAAGCTCGCCGCATTGACCAATCAGGTGCTTGCACGCTGCGAGATCGTCGTTTACGCCGAATCCCCGCCACTCCAGCGATTCTATTTTTTCGAAGACGCCAAGTTAAGCGCTGTGGCTGAAGAGTATCGCAACAGTGTGAAAGAGTGGGCGGCGTCTATCACCGCGCCACTGCTGTCTGAGAATGCCCTGATCTCGGTAGATTTTGCATGGAGCAAAAGCGCGTTTCAGCAGAAGGCCGCTGCCGCCAAGTCGTCCGAGCTGCTACTGTTTTTCTGCTCCAACAATTCGCTGCCCCCATTGCTGCGCAACCTCATCGAGGACAGTCACTGCCCTGTGCTCGTACTGGGGGATAAAAACTGGCACAACCCTGTTTCCATCTTGGCCGGGATCGATCCCTTCCATCGAGGTGACCGAAGCGGCAACATTGACACTGAAGTTGTACGCACGGCTCTGGCCTTTAAGCGCAAGCTCAATGGGGATTTTTCGGTCGTACACAGTTGCTTTACGCCCCCCTTCTTAGTCAAATACCGTACCATCATCCAGGCGACCCATCGGCAAGTCGTCGAAGACTTTATGGCAGAGCAGCATTGGCGCAACATCGATGCGCATATGTTGTACGGAGATCCCTCTGACACCATCCCAAACTATTGCCAAACCCATCAAATCGACCTTTTGGTGATTGGGCTCGGCTCCCGAGGCTACTTCAATCGGCAAGTTATCGGCAGCACCTGCGACAAACTGATGGACACTTTTCAATATGATTTATTGATCATTCCTTCACCTCAAAATGAGACTTGAGTGCGCAGAGCCCAATGAACGCTTCGGATCTAAAGCCATCTATTTCTTTTAAACAGCCACCACTGAAAGCCAACCAATACCACCATTAACCCGCAGAAGATCCAGAAGGCGAGAGGGTATTCCTGTCCGGGGATCCCGGCAATATTGACCCCAAGCAGCCCGGTCAGAAAACCCAACGGCAGAAAGATGGCGGCCACCAGCGACAAGACGTACATCCTGGAATTCATCCGCTCGCTTAACCGGTTATTCAGCTCCTCCTGGGCCACCACCGCACGCTCGCGCACCGAGTCCAACCCTTCAATGTAACGCATCTGATTTTCCGCCACCTCGCGCAATGCCTGACGGTGCTCCTGAGTCAACCAGTCGGCCTTGATCAACTGCAACTGATGCAGCGCTTCTTTTTGCGGTGAAAGATGGCGCCGCAACGCGATGACACTGCGCCGAACCTCCGCTATCTGGCTGCGCATGCCCAGATCATCGTGCAGCAACATCTGCTCCTCAATGGCATCGATCTGCTCTTCCGTATCTTCGATCGTGCCCTGCATCCGCGTCATCAACTGACCGGTTAACAGCACCAGGAACTCACCGACGTTCGTTGGCCCTTCGTTCCGTTGCCAATGTTCGGCGACATCCATCACCGACAACAACGCCCGCCGACAGGTGCTGATAATGGTGTGGCCATCGGTCCATAACCGCATTCCCACCATATCTTCCGGCTCGGAGCCCGGACTGAGATTGACCCCCCGCAGATTCAGCAGTACCCCATCGGTTAACTGGGTCACCCTGGGGCGACTGGCTTCGGACAGCAGCGCTTCGCTGGCAACCGGCTCCAACCCACTGTGCTGCTCAATCCACTCACGGGCTTCGTTGGCGGTGTAATCAAAATGCAGCCATAGGCATTGATCGTCACTGCGCCCATCCATACCTAACACCACATCGTCTACCTCGGTGACGCCCTGGCCATCAAAGCAGCGGCCGATGATCAATCCCTGCATAGCGTGTTACCCGTCCCTTTCCCGCTTCTTAAGGCCGCGTTGCATCGAAAGAGGCAACGCGGCGGCCCTTTGTGCTCAACATACCTCCAACACACCCTCGCGATAAAGAGCGGCACCGGAGCGAGCTCAAAGCAATGCGCTGCCCCGGCACACAGAGCAGCTCAACACTCCCACACAAAAACGTTGTACCAATAACGTTTTGAGCGTATTACTTTAACAACCTTGCCACACCCAGACGGCAGCGTATCGGCACCCCAACGGAGTAGCGCTTGACCGATTTACCCCAAGACACTGACAACACCCGCGAAGAGATCAGCCAACTCGTCGAACGACTGAATCTGGCAACGGGACCCCAACAGGGCCCCCTGTTCGAGCACGCCATAGAGCAGATCGAACCGGGTGAGATCGCCCTATTGCTGGAATCCCTGCCAATTGACGAGCGTCTAGAGCGCTGGGAGCAAGTCACCCCAGAGGCGCAGGTTGATGTGTTGGTCGCGATGCGGGCCCAAGCGCGGGCCGCGATTTTGCGCACGCTGCCCGAGCCGGTCCTAACCCAACTGCTGGGGCGGGTGAATGCGGAGTCCTTGATCGAACTGGTCGACGATCTGCCCGAGAGCCTGGTGGACGACGCCGTTTCACGCATGTCGCAAAACCAGCGGCACTGGTTCGAGCAGGCCAGTCGCTACAGCGACGATCAGATCGGCCGGTATCTCAACCATGATCTGGTCTTGCTACCGCCCAAGATCCGGGCAGAAAACGCATTGCGGGCGCTACAACGCGCCACCGAGCCGTTCAGTGATCATGCCTATATGGTCGACGGCCAAGGCCGTTATCTGGGCATGGTTTCGATGAAACAGCTCATCGCTCTGCCGCCGTCCCAGCGACTGGGCGACACCACAGGATCTGAGATCGCGCCACTGCAAACCGCCAGCAATCTGGTCGACGCCACCGAAGCGGTCGAACACTCGGGCCTAGCCGCCCTGCCCGTGGTCGATGAAGAGGGTCATTTACAAGGGCGAATTACCTTGCAACTGGCGCTGGAATTAACCCGGGAAGCCTATGAGTCACGCCTGATGGCCACCGTGGGTCTGGATGAGGAAACGGATCTCTTCTCCCCGGTCTTGCAAAGCAGCCAGCGCCGAGCGGTATGGCTGGGGATCAACCTGTTAACCGCGCTGCTGGCCTCCTGGGTGATCGGCCAGTTTGAAGCCACCCTGGTGCAAGTGGTCGCGTTGGCCGTACTGATGCCCATCGTCGCCTCCATGGGCGGTATTGCCGGCAGCCAAACCCTGACCCTGGTGATCCGAGGTCTGGCCATGGGCCAACTGTCACAGGGTAACCTGCGCGCCTTGCTGGCAAAGGAGTTGGGCGTCGGCCTGCTCAACGGCCTGCTGTGGGCCGGGGTGATTGGGGCCGTCGCTGGCCTCTGGTTTAGCGATCTGGCCACGGGCCTGGTGATGGCGGTGGCCATCGCCATCAATATCACCGTCGCCGCCCTGGCGGGAGTGGCCATCCCGGTGATCTTAGATAGACGCAAGATGGATCCGGCACTCTCCGGCTCGGTGGTACTGACAACCGTCACGGATGTGGTCGGCTTTTTTACGTTTTTGGGGCTGGGCAGCCTGGTGCTGGTTTCGTGACCCGTCAGGCGCTAAGCAAACAGCGAAATAAGGAAAACAATAATGGATACCCCCCAAGGCCAATCCAAGCAAACTAAGCAAACTGCAGGCTGGCGCGAGTGGGCCGCCCTGCCCGAGCTTGGCGTCAGTCGGATCAAAGCGAAACTCGATACCGGCGCCCGCACCTCGTGTCTGCATGCCTTCTATACCCGAACGTATGAACATAATGGCGAGCCTTGGCTGGAGTTTCATCTTCACCCGAATCAGGGCGATGAAGAAACCGTGCTGATCTGCCAGGCCCCAATCGTCGATCAACGCAATGTGACCGACTCCGGCGGCCACGTCGAAAACCGGCCGGTGATCCTCACCCCCATGCAACTGGGCGGCGACCTTTGGCCTATTGAGATGACCATTACCAATCGAGACACCATGAAATTCCGCATGTTGATCGGCCGCACTGCCATGCGTGGCCGACTGCTGATCGACTCCGATTCCTCCTACCTACTTGGAGAGCCCCAACCATGAAGATCGGCATTCTGTCCCGCAACCGCTCGCTCTATTCCACCCAGCGGCTGATCGAAGCGTGCGAGCAGCGCGGCCATCAGGCCGTGGTGATCGACGCCCTGCGCTGCTACATGAACATCAACTCCGAAAACCCCAGCATCCACTCCAAGGGGGAAAGCCTGGAGGGGTTTGACGCCATCATTCCCCGGATCGGCGCCTCAGTGACCTTCTTTGGCTGTGCCGTGTTGCGCCAGTTCGAGATGATGGGGGTGTTCCCAGTCAATGAATCGGTGGCCATCACCCGCTCCCGGGACAAACTGCGCTCACTGCAGTTACTGTCACGGCGCAAGATCGGCATGCCCATCACCGGCTTTGCCAGCAAGCCCGATGACATCAAGGATCTGCTCGACATGGTCGGCGGCGCCCCGGTCGTGGTTAAACTGCTCGAGGGCACTCAGGGGATCGGCGTGGTACTAGCGGAAACCCGCAAGGCCGCGGAGAGTGTGATCGAAGCCTTTCTCGGCCTCAAGGCCAACATCATGGTGCAGGAGTTCATCAAGGAAGCCGATGGCGCCGACATACGCTGCTTTGTGATCGGCGACAAGGTGATTGCCGCGATGAAACGTCAGGGGGCCGAAGGGGAGTTTCGCTCCAATCTGCACCGCGGTGGCAACGCCTCACTGATCCGCATCACCCCGGAAGAGCGCCGCACCGCGGTGGAAGCCGCCAAGGCGATGGGGTTGCGGGTTGCCGGGGTGGATCTGCTGCGTTCCAACCGTGGGCCGCTGGTGATGGAAGTGAACTCTTCGCCCGGCCTGGAGGGGATCGAAGCGGCCACAGGTAAAGACGTCGCCGGCATGATCATCGAGTACATCGAGAAGAACGCAAAACCAGAGAGGACACGCACCCGTGGCAAGGGCTAAAAGCAATCAGGGATTTGAATTTGCGGGACAGTGTGTCGCGCCGGGACAGCGCCAAACCCTTGAACTGGACGTGGCCCAGTTGTACACCCACACCCCCTTAACCATTCCGGTCGAAGTGGTCAATGGCCGGCTACAGGGGCCGGTGCTGCTGCTCAGCGCCGCCATCCATGGCGATGAACTCAATGGCGTTGAAGTGGTGCGCCAGATCCTCGCCATGGTGGATCCCAGCAAGCTCAAAGGCACACTGGTGGCGGTGCCCGTGGTGAATGTGTTCGGCTTTATTCAAAAAAGTCGCTATTTGCCTGATCGGCGAGATCTTAATCGCTGCTTTCCCGGTTCGAACAAGGGCTCCATCGCCGCCCGATTAGCCCATCAGTTCTTTTCTCAGGTAGTGGTGCGCTGCAGCCATGTGATCGATCTGCACACCGCCGCGGTACACCGCACCAATCTGCCGCAGCTTCGGGTCAATCTGGACCAACCGGCCAGCCGGGCCATGGCGGAAGCCTTTGGCGCCCCCGTGGTGATCAACGCCTCAACCCGGGACGGCTCACTGCGCGCCGTAGCACAGGCTGAGGGGATCCCGGTACTGACCTTTGAAGGCGGCGAAGCGCTGCGCTTTGACAACAGTGCCATCAGCCTGGCAGTCAAAGGCACCATCAAGGTGATGCGCAGCCTCGGCATGTTGCCGCGACGACGGCAAGCCGAAGTCCCCATGGTGGTGGCAGGCTCCTCCTCCTGGGTTCGGGCCGAGCAAGGCGGGATCGTCCGCAGCCAGGTCGCCCTCGGTGCCAAGGTCAAACGGGGCGCCGTATTAGCCAAGATCTCCTCGCCCCTGGGCCACAGCGAATTCAGCTTAGTCGCCCCCAAAGAGGGGATCGTCATAGGCCAAAACACCTTGCCGGTGGTTAATGAGGGCGATGCGCTTTACCACCTGGCCTACTTCGAAAAACAACAGGCCAAGGAAGCCCTGGCTCAGATAGATTCCCTGTTCGACGATGCCCTGATGGATGGCGTCATTCAGGACGTGGATGAACCCGGCCTGGCCTAAACAGAACAACCGGAAAACAACATTTTGAGGGACTCATGATGCAATGGATCTTTGCCGCCGTACTCATCCTGGCGTATGCCTTTACCAGCCGACTGGTACAGCTGGGGATCGAAAATTATGGCCAGGCCCGCGGCGTTGCCGCCTACCGGGTGCGCTACCTGATCCGAACCACCCGCATGCTGCTTTCCTTGGGTTTTGTCCTGGCGTTGTTTGTGGTGCTGGGGATCGAATACCAACAGTTTGCGGTGGTGGCCTCCTCCATCTTCGCCGTGGTCGGCGTCGCGCTGTTCGCCCAGTGGTCGATCCTCAGTAACATCACCGCCAGCTTCGTGATCTTCTTTGCCTTTCCCTACCGGGTCGGCGACTACGTCAAGATCGTGGACAAGGACGACGATATCTCCGGTGAGATCGAGGAGATCGCCCTGTTTCACGTGATCATGCGCCAGGGCGACCGGTTGATCACCTACCCCAACTCGCTGATCCTGCAAAAATCGGTCATCAAATTACCCCGACCGTCCGAGACGAAGAGCGTGCAGGAACCCATGGCATCGAGCTCAGAGGGTGCCGAATAGATCCGACGGTTCTTTTGCTGTGTAAGTGGATAGGGACGTTGACCCGCTTAAGTTGGCACATGAGTAAAGCATGCCGAGGTGTGAGATCAGCATGCCTTAAACGGCTACTCGTGCCCTGAGCCATTAGCCTAAAACCCGGCGTGCTCCAGAGCCATAAATTAGCTTTTGCTAACAGGCTGGAATGGGGCGAGCGCTGCCTGTGATGGCCAGTCTCATCCGGGGCTATAACAGCAACAGGCGAATTTTGGGGCTAGCTACTGAACAAGGCCATTACACAGCCAGCGTGATGTATTCCACGCCTCGGCTGTCTCGATATTTCTCGGTCATCCGTGGGTCTTTGTGGCCCAGCAGGGTTTGGCTGTCGATCCCTTGCTTATGGTAGAAGCAGGCGGAGAGGGATCGCAGCTTGTGGAAGCTTGGTGGTGTACCTTTTCACACCTCAGGCCGCTTTTGTTGCGGGCCAGTTGGAAGGAGCTGCTGATGGTGTTTTGGTGAACGACGGCGCCCGGTGGCGCATTGATTGAATTGCGGGAGTGGTGGATAAGGTGGCGGGATAAAACCCGATCACGGCATTGGCTGATCACGTCCCCAAAAGACATTCCCAGCACGTCAAGGTGCAGTGCCAATGGCAGCGCCAAGCGGGTACCGGTTTTTGCTTGCTCAAACTTGAGAAAGTACCCCTCGACATTGGCAAACTGCAGCGCATGAATATCTGAGACCCGTTGGACTGTTACGAGAGCCAGGTGCATCGCATTGCCGCACCAAGGCTTTCGCTTAGCGGCTTCGGCTAGAATCACCTTAGCGTCGTCTCAGGTTCGGCGCGACCGCTCTACTTTCACCCAATCACCTACACCCTGTCTGGACCGTTTGGTGTCTTTGGCGATCAATTCGGGATCTACGATGAGCTGATCTACATCTCAACCGGCACGGACGATGACAGTGTCCGTTATGATGGCATGAGCTACGAGCAATTTATAACCGCAGTTACAGCCGCGGGTCTTGGCTAGTATGCTGGCGGATTTGCGCCGAAAGGGGCTGGAGATCAACCATGGGTTTCGCTGTTGGATTTCCGCTTTACGCAAGCGCTGCCCCGCTTTGCGAAAGCGCATTGTTTTGTCGCATTTTTGGACGTGAAAAATGTGCTAGATCTGTTGAATGACGATTGGGGCTTGGTTCGTACTCAGGCGTATAACGACAAAGAGTTGGTAAAGTTTGATTACGATGCCGACGCGGATCAGTATGTCTATTCCGGTGTGAATACCGACCGAAATAACTGGGATACGTACAATATACAAGCGTCAACTTGGCAGGTGAAATTGGGCATTCGCTACAACTTCTAGAGGTTGAGTTGAACCTGAGTGTTGGGGCGATCTTCGGATCGCCTTTTTTGATCCTCGGCCTTGACCGATGACCCGCTTGCATTGCGTTTGGGCTTCACGCACTGTGGCGACTCAGAACAGAGAATGGGAGTACACGTGAAGGATCGGCAGTCAACGGCGGTGACCGTTTGGTTATGGGGCTATTCGAAACCGTATCGCTGGCGGGTTGGGGGGGCATTGCTGGCCTTGCTGATCGCCTCGGGCGCTTGGTTGGTGCTGGGGCAGGGCGTGCGCTTTCTGATCGACGACGGCTTTCTGTCTGGCAATGCCGCCGCGTTGAACCGGATGATGTTGGTCGTGTTGGCGATCAATCTGGTCGGCAGCGTGGCGGTGTTTGTACGCTTTTACTTGATGAGCTGGCTGGGGGAGCGCGTCTGTGCCGATATTCGCCGCAGTGTGTACGAGCACTTGCTTCGCTTGTCGCCCAACTTCTTTGAAACGGCACGTACCGGTGAGGTGATCTCGCGCTTCACCGCTGACACCACGGTATTACAAACTGTGGTGGGGATGAGTTTGTCGATGGCGCTGCGCTCAGGGCTGACCTTGATCGGCGGCGTGGTGATGATGGCGGTGACCAGTTGGTCGTTGACCCTGGCGGTGTTAGTGGCGGTGCCTGTGGTGTTGGGTCCGATCTTCTTTTTCGGGCGCAAGGTGCGTCGACTCGCCAAGGCGAGCCAGGATCGGGTGGCAGATCTGGGCGCCACCATTGATGAAACCCTGCATGAGATCCAGACGGTGCAATCCTACGGCCATGAAGCGATCGATCGGCGGCGGTTTGCTGAGCAGATCGAGGCGGTGATGGACACTGCAAGTCAGCGGATCAGCTATCGTTCAGGCCTGATCGCCGCCGTGATGATCCTGTCGGTGACGGCCATTACTCTGGTGAGTTGGGTCGGCGCGCAAGATGTGCTGGCGGGGGGGATCAGTGCCGGTCAGCTGACCGCCTTTATGTTTTACGCTGTGCTGGTGGCGGGGGCGGTGGCGACCATCAGTGAGGTGATCGGCGAGATCCAAAAGGCGGCGGGGGCCAGTGAGCGCCTGCGGGAGTTGATGGCGCAGACACCCGAGCTCACCAAGCCGACCACGCCGACGCCATTGTCACAGCCGGTTCGGGGTCAGGTTCAGTTTCAGCGGTTGAGTTTTGCGTACCCGAGCGCGCCGGAAAGAACCGTTTTATCTCAGTTTGAGCTCACCATTGCACCGGGCGAGCGGGTCGCCTTTGTCGGCCCCAGCGGCGCGGGAAAATCGACCCTGTTCCAGTTATTAAAGCTGTTCTATCGACCTCGCTCCGGACAGATCTGTCTCGATGGCGTGGACGCATGGCAGTGCGATCCCCAGCAGTGGCGCGCGCAATTTGCCCTCGTACCGCAGGAGCCGGTGATCTTCGCCACTTCGGTGCTGGAGAATGTCCGCTATGGTCGACCCGAGGCGACGTTGGCGGAGGTAGAGCGCGCGTGTCAGGCGGCGCGAGCGGAGGAGTTTATCGCTGAGTTGCCGCAGGGGTATGACAGCTATCTGGGCGAGCGTGGTGTGCGCCTGTCGGGTGGACAGAAGCAACGCATCGCGATCGCCCGCGCCATCTTGGCGGATCGGCCCGTCTTGTTGTTGGATGAAGCCACCTCGGCGCTGGACGCGGTAAATGAGATCAAGGTGAAAGAGGCGTTGGAGACCTTGATGGCGGGGCGCACCACCTTGATCATTGCGCACCGGTTGGCGACGGTGGCCAACGCGGATCGCTTGGTGGTCATGGAGCGGGGGCAGATCCGGGCGGTGGGTCAGCACGAGACTCTAATGGTGCAAGATCCCTTGTATCGAGAGCTGGCTCAATTGCAGCTGATGGCCGGTTGAGATCCGGCTAGGCTTAACGCCATCAGGAAGTAACCCTTAAGCTCGCTTGCCATTGGCGAAAGGTGTCCCATCTTGCGTGCTGAGCCGTGAGCGAAGATCCACAGAGCATGGATCAAACAGGAGTGCACGATGATCGATCCTCACTACCCTTTGGTGGATCTTCACCGCCACCTAGACGGCAACATTCGCCCACAAACCATCTGGGCACTGGCACAGCAGCATGGCTTGGCCCTACCTGCCGATGACTTGGCCGGTCTGATCCCCCATATTCAGATCACGGATAACGCGCCGGATCTGATGAGCTTTCTCGCCAAGGTGGACTTTGGCGTCACTATGCTGAAGGACTATGACGCGGTCCATCGGGTGGCGTATGAAAATATCGAGGATCTCAAGCGGGCTGGGATAGATTATGCCGAGTTACGCTTCTCGCCCCACTTCATGGCACGCAGCCATGGTTTAGCGATGGAAGGGGTGATCGAAGCCGTTGCCGACGCGGTACGCAGTGGCTGTCGAGCGCTGGGCGTCAAGGCGCAGTTGATCGGGATCCTCAGTCGAACCTTTGGGCCAGATCATTGCCATGCCGAGCTGCAGGCGTGTTTGAGTCATCGAGACAAGCTGGTGGCGATCGATCTGGCCGGCGACGAACTGGGGCAACCGGGCGCTCTGTTTGACGATCACTTCCTTATCGCACGGGATGCGGGCTTTCATATCACCGCGCACGCGGGCGAGGCGGGCGGAGCAGAGAATGTCTGGCACGCCATTAAAACCCTAGGAGCAGAGCGGATCGGTCATGGCGTCAAGGCGAAGGATGATCCCGCCTTGCTGGCGTATATGGCCAAGCATAGGATCGCGTTTGAAACCTGTTTGACCTCCAATGTTCAGACCACCACAGTGGCCGATATCGCGCAACATCCGGCCAAGCAGTTCCTCGCTGCCGGGGTGCCGGTGACGCTCAATACCGACGATCCCGCGGTGGAAGGGATCGAGCTACGCCACGAGTATGAGGTGATGGCTGAGCAGGCGGGTCTGACGCAGGAGGAATGTCGCCGCATTCAACGGCATGGGGTGGCGAGCGCCTTTCTGTCTGAGTCGGAGCGACAGGCATTGATCGCGGCGAAAGCGGCAGGCTAGCCGCGAAGACGAAGGGCGTTGGTGACGCCGTTCGTCGGGGCGACGGAAAAGCAGCCGCCACCATTTAGGTGCCGGCGGCTTTTTTCGGGTTTATTCCGCGGTCGGCGGGGTGATCCGGTAGAAGGTGGCAAACAGCACCGGCACCACGATCAGCGTCAGCAGGGTGGCAAAACCCAGACCAAACATGATGGTCACCGCCATGGAGGCGAAGAAGGCGTCCGCCATCAGCGGGATCATCCCCAATATCGTGGTCAGCGCCGCCATGGAGACGGGACGGACCCGGCTGATGGCACTGTCGACCACGGCCTGATAGGCGGCTTTGCCGGAGTCCAGCTCGTTATTGATCTGATCCATCAGCACAATGCCGTTCTTCAATACCATGCCCGACAAACTCAGCAGGCCCAGCAGTGCGGTAAAGCTGAACGGGTTGTTGGTGGCCAGCAGACCGATGGTGACGCCAATCACTGCCAACGGCACGGTTAACCAGATCACCAAGGGCTTGCGCAGCGAGTTGAACAGGAACACGGTAATGATGAACATGATCAGGTACCCCATTGGCAGGGAGCTGAACAGCATCTGCTCGGCGTCTGCCTGGGCTTCATATTCCCCGCCCCAGCTGAGCTCATAGCCCGGTGGCAGCTCGATGGCCTCAACCTTAGGTTGAATGCGGGTAAACAGATCCGCCGCGGTGCCGTCGCCCAGAATGTCGTGATCCGCCATCACCGTCAGGGTGCGCTTGCGATCCCGGCGCTGAATGAGCGAGTCCTGCCACTCCATGTCGATGCGGCTGATCACCTGCTGGATCGGCACATAGGATTGCAGCACCGGGCTCCAGATCCGCAGGTTATCCAACGACTCCAGATCGCCCCGCTCATCAACCGGCAAGCGGGCAACAATGGGCAGCATACGGGTGCCATCGCGGTACAAGCCGACCTGTGAGCCGGT
Organism: Ferrimonas pelagia; assembly: GCF_039543565.1. Lineage (NCBI taxonomy): Bacteria > Pseudomonadati > Pseudomonadota > Gammaproteobacteria > Alteromonadales > Ferrimonadaceae > Ferrimonas > Ferrimonas pelagia. Next base: position 57,286 of record NZ_BAABJZ010000023.1, read on the forward strand.
GTTGGCACTGAGCAGGGTGGTGGCGATGGATTCGTTGGTGATCCCTAAACGTCGGGCCTGGGACTCGTTGATCACCGGCACCAGCACCTTGGTCCGCTCACGCCAGTTATGGCGAATGTTCCGCGCGCCAGGATCCTGCGCCAGGGTGTGCTGCACCTCATCAGCCAGCTCGCGCAACACGTCCGGATCCGGTCCGATCAGCCTTGCTTCAATCTTGGCGGCGGGAGCCGGGCCTATCTCCATCAGGCGCAATTGAAATTGGGCCTGGGGGAAACGATCCGCCAGCTCAGTGTCAATTTGGTTCATCAGTGCCGTCTGGCTGTCCCGATCCGTCATGCGGATCTGCATCTGGGCGAACGCTTCGTAGCTGTGCTCCGGAATGTAGGTCAGGGTAAAGCGCCCCATGCCGCGGCCCGTGGTGGAGGAAACAAACTCCACGCCTTCTTGTTGCTGTAGGTAGTCTTCCACTTCACTCAGGTTGTTACTGGTGGTGCGGATATCGGTGCCTTGGGGCAGCCACATATCCAGATAGAAGATGGGCGTGTTCGACGGCGGGAAGAACGCCTGCTTTACCTGACCAAAACCGACACCGGCGGCAATGAGCAAAGCAAACATGCCCGCCAGGGTCACCGCCTTGTGCTTAATGGCCCATTTCAGGGTGGTGCCAAACACTACAAACAGCAGGCCCTTGTAGGGATCTTCCACTTCGTCACTGTCCTCGGCGACCTGCTCTGGCAGGATCAGATCCGCCAGGAAGGGGGTCAGTGTCAGGGCGGTGATCCAGCTTAAGAACAGCGAGAAAAACAGCACCCAGAACAGGGATCCCATAAACTCACCGGTGGCGTCCGGCGACAGGCCAATGGGCGCAAAGGCCATGATGGAGATCACCGTGGCGCCCAGCAGCGGCCAAGCGGTTTGACGGACAATGTCGATGCTGGCTTGCAGCTTAGTCCGGCCCCGCTTGAGCCCCACTAAGATCCCTTCCACCACCACGATGGCGTTATCCACCAGCATCCCCAGGGCGATGATCAGCGCGCCCAGCGAGATCCGCTGTAGCTCGATGTCGACGTAATCCATGGCGATGAAGGTGCCGAGCATGGTCAGCAACAATACCAGGCCGATGATCAGGCCACTGCGCAGCCCCATGGCAAACAGCAGCACGATGATGACGATGCCGACCGCCTGCGCCAGGCTGAGGATAAAGCCGTTGACCGAGCTCTCCACCTCTTTGGGTTGATCGTATAAGGCGTGCAACTCCAGACCCGCCGGGCGGGACAGCTCCAGCTGCGCGATGCGGGCATCGAGTCGCTTGCCCACTTCCACCACATTGACGCCTTCACTGAAGGAGATGCCAAAGGAGAGGGCGGATTCGCCGTTGTAGGCCAGCAGATGCGATGGGATCTCTTCCAGGCCGCGGTAGATGTCGGCGACATCGGACAGGCGCACCAACTGACCGCTGTCGCGGCCATGAATGATGGGATCGATGTTGGACGCCAGTCCCCCGGGGCGCAGGTACAGGCTTTCGCCATTGATGGTGATCTTACCGGCATCGAGCACGGCGTTTTGCTGGTTGAGCAGGCCGATTACCTGTTGGAAATCCAGATCCAGCGCCGCCAGTTTCTTTAGCGAGATCTCAACAAACAGCTGTTCTTGTTGATCGCCCTCCACTTGAATTTTACCGACGCCGTCCACCAGCTCCAGCTCGCGCTTGAGCACGTCGCTGTACTGTTTCAGCTCGGTGTAGTCGAAGCCTTCGCCGGTGAGCAGCAGCATCACGCCATAGACGTCGCCGAAATCATCCATCACCTGAGTTGGCTGGGCGCCCGGCGGCAGCATGGGTTGTTGATCGCTCACCTTGCGGCGCAGTTCATCCCAGATCTGCGGCAACTCGTCGGCACCGTAATCCATCTTCATTGATACCTGGATCTGCGACAGACCTGGCGACGAGGTCGAAACGATAAAGTCCACGTAGGGCAGCTGACGGATCGCCTGCTCCAGCGGGTAGGTGATCTCCTCCTCCACCTCTTCGGCGGTGGCGCCCGGATAGGCGGTGATCACCATGGATTCTTTGATGGTAAAGGCCGGATCTTCCAGCCGTGCCAGGTTGTTGAACGCGTTAAAGCCGCCCACCGCGAGGATCAGCAGGAACATCCAGCTGATCACCCGGTGCTTAATGGCGTATTGGGCAATGTTCATGGTTACTGCTGATCCTGTGGCTGCGTTGTGGGGTTCTGCGGCATGGCTTGCACGGTCATGCCGTTGCGCAGGCGAGACAAACCGGTGACGATCAAGCGGTCGCCGGCATCGACGCCATCAAGGATCTGGGCACCAGATTGGGTTAGCTCACCGACGGTTACGTCGATGCGGGTGGCCCGGTTGTCCTCCAGGCGCCAGGCGTAAAAAGCGTCTGGCGAGGCGCCGGCTTGCAGCGCCGTCATCGGCACGGTAAAGCCCTCGGGCAGATCCAACTCGGCGGCTTTCATGTCGACCACCACGGTCACCGGCTGGCCCGGACGGATGGGCTCCGCCGTGGGCGCCATGGTCAGCCACATATGGAAGGTGCGGCTGCTGGGATCCAGCTCCAGCGTGTGCTCCAGGTAGTGGGCCGGGTAGGATCTACCCGTGTCACCGACGCGTACTATCGGCTGGTAGCCTTGATTATCGGGCTGGCCGGGATCCACCTGCGACAGCAGCGCGTCGGGCAGGGGGACCTGTATATCGATGCGGTCGTTGCGATACAGGGTGATCACCGCTTCGCCCGGCTGCACCGTCTCAAAATCTTTCTTATTCACCTCGGACACCACGCCGTCAAACGGCGCAAACAGCTCGGTGTAACGCAGGCTCAGTTCGGCCGCCTTGAGGTTGGCCTTGGCCAGGCGATGATTGGCCGCCAATTCGTCCAGCTCAGCCTGGGACAGCAGATCTTGCCCCGCCAGGGTCTGGGCCCGGCGCAGCTGACGATCCAGCAGCGCATACTGCGCCTTGGCATCGGTCAATGCATCCCGCGCGGTGCTGTCGATCAGGCGGGCGATCAGTTGGCCTCGTTTAACACTCTGACCGGACAGCACGGCAATATCGCTGATCTTGCCATCGACGCGAAACGACAGACGGGTGAGATCGGCGGGCACCACGCTGGCGTTAAACTCTCGCTGATTATCCAGCACATCGGCGACCACCGTCAGGGTGGCAACCCGCATCGGCTCCGGCATGGGCTCGGCTCGCTCGCTGCTGCAGCCCGCCAGCGTCAGGCCGATGGTGGCGGCCAGCGCCAAGGGTTTCAGTGGGCTGTTTTTTACTTTCAACATCTTAAATTCCTCGCTCGCGCTGCCAAGGGCGCACTTGTTGTCCCTCGACCAACTGCTCGCCGCCGACGGCCACGATCTTGTCACCGGCGGCCAGCCCTTGGGTGATCTCTCCTTGTGGGTTGAGCCGCAGCAGCACCAGCTCCAGCGTCATGTCGGCTTTGATGCGCCAGACTCGGGCACGGTTGGCGTTGCGATCCATCAGTGCACTGTCCGGCAGCGTCAGGGCGGTGGGACGATCCAGCGGGTTATCCAGCGCCACTTGGGCGGTCATGCCCGGCAGGATATTGAGCCCTTTGGGTCGCTGCACGGTGAGCAGCACCGGGTAGCTGTTGGTGTCCGGATCGGGCTGGGGCGAGATCTCCTTGAGATAGCCATCCAGCTGCTGGCCGGGAAAGGCGTCAAAGGTGATCACAGGACGGGCGTCGTCCACCGAAGCCAACACCTGGCGATATTGGATGGGCAGGTTAAACATCACATCCAGCTGGGCATCGCTTTGCAGGTTTAACACCGGCTGATTGGCGCCGACCACTTCAAATGGGCGGGCGTGGGTCAAGGAGATCTGGCCATCAAAGGGGGCGGTCAAACGGGTGTAGCGCAGCTCGGTTTTGGCCTGCTCCAGCTGGGCTTGCGCGACCGTCAGTTGGGTTTGAGAGCGATCCCACTGATCGTCACTGATCAACTGCCGGGCGTGCAGTTTGGTGTCACGTTCAAGCCGGGCCTTCGCCAGCTGATACTCCGCCTGGCGCGCCTCGACAGCGACCTGATAATCGGAGGGATCCAGCTCGGCCAGCGTCTGGCCGGCTTTGACGTCATCGCCCATGCGGACGTGCTGGGCACGGATCTCGCCGGGTACCTGAAACGCCATACGGGCGCGATTATTGGCTTCGACCTGTCCGGAAAAGCGAATGGTTTGATGGTCCGCCAGTGCGGGGATCTCAATGATTTTGACAGGCTTAATGCCACTTAACTGCGGCTCTGCTTGGGCTGAGAAGTTAAGGCTGAGCACTACGCCAACGGTGAGGATGGCGGCCAAACTGAACAACTTAAGTTTGGGGGAGAGCGGTTTCATCTTCGTCCCTTTACTGTTGGGCTGGTAACTATACATGCGGATAATATATTTACTGTCCGAATGGATAGCAAGTATATTATCCATGTGGACAGTAAATTTACTGCACTAGTGGATAGTAAAGTTGGCGTGATCGGGCATAATAGGGCCCATCACGGCGACCTATCTGGATGAGTGGCCGTAATGAGTATAGGTAAGCGTATGGTTGAGAAACGTTCAGGCAGACAAAGCGCCGACAATGCAGAACACACCAAAGAGCAGATCTTGTGTGCCGCCGCGGCGCTGTTTTGCGAAAAAGGGTATGACAAAGTGTCGGTGAGGGAGATCAGTGAACGTGCGGGGGTTTCCCACGGCCTTATTCGTCATCACTTCGGTGCCAAGCAACTGGTTTGGGAGCGGATCTGTGACGGCGTGCATCAGGAGTTTGGCCAGATCCTCGAACGACTGGTCTCGGAGATGGATCCGTCGATGCTGGCCAACGTGCGCCTGTATACCTTGATGAGCCGGTTGACGGCCACCCTGCTACTGGATCCCCGTCCCTGTCAGTTAATGGCCGGTGCGGTTCGGGAAAATACCGAACTGTTTGATTACCTTAAGGATCATCCTGCCGCCATGGTGATGCCTATCGAGCAGGCTCTGAAGGAGGCGCAGGACGCCGGCTTTATGCGTGACTCCAGCGTTGAGGAGCTCAAGTGGATGATGATTGTCCACCTCGATGCGGCAACGACCCTGACGCCCATGTTGCTGGAAACCTTTGGCGAAGATAAGAGCTTAGCGCTGTACCGCCACTGGCTGATGTATTGCCGCAGTTTGGGCTCGATGCTCGGGATCGAACACGACAGCTTCCCGCATCCGGCGACGCTGGAAGAGAGCGCAATCGAACGCATCTGCGGACTATCCTGCTAAGGCAGACGCCGCTGATCAAAGCCCCGATATGGATCTGGGCTTTTTACGTTTTTAGGGGACACCCGCGGTACCTAAGCCAATGCCGTCGTCAGTCACTGAGCGCTTAGCAGGCGCGGTCGATTGACTCCTGCTGATTAGGGGCTCGTCACTTGCGGGCTTTGAACAGGCGCAAACGGCTGGCATTGCTGACCACGGTGATGGAGGACAACGCCATCGCCGCCCCGGCGATCATCGGGTTGAGCAGGGTGCCGGTCAGCGGGTAGAGCACACCGGCAGCAACGGGAATGCCGATGCTGTTGTAAATAAAGGCCCCCAGCAGATTCTGATGCATGTTCTTTAGCGTCGCACGGGACAGTTGCAGTGCGTCGACCGCGCTCATCAAGCTATGGCGGATCAGGGTGAAGTGGGCACTCTCTTTGGCGATGTCACTGCCGCTGCCCATCGCCATGCTAACGTGCGCAGCGGCTAGGGCCGGGGCGTCGTTGATGCCATCGCCGATCATCAATACGTTGCGGCCCTCTGCACTGAGCTGCTCCACCAAGGCCGCTTTTTCACCGGGCTGAACGCCGGCATACACGTCATCGATGTTGGCCTGTTTGGCGATCGCCCGAGCGGTTTTTTCTGTGTCGCCGGTCATCATGATCACCCGCTTGCCCATGGCCTGCAGTTGGGCCACCGCGGCGGCACTGTCCTCGCGCAGGGGATCGCTGACGCCCAATACCGCGATGACTTCTCCCTCTCGGGCCACAAATATTGGCGTCGCGCCTTGCTCGCTGATGGCGTCGGCGTGCGCCTGGGGCGCGGTCGAAAGAGTGGGCATCAAGCTGGCGTTGCCGATCTGCCACTGCTGGCCGTCGAGCGAGGCGCTGATCCCCTTACCCGGATGCGCCTGAAACGCCGAGGGCTTCGATGGCGCCGTCAGGTAGGGACGTAAGGCCATCGCCAACGGGTGCTCGGAGTGGGCTTCGATGGCGGCGACGGCGTTGAGCAGTATCGCCTTATCACCTTGATAGATATGGCTGTGGGTCAGCTTGGGCTGGCCCTGGGTGAGGGTGCCGGTTTTATCCAGCACCACGGTATCGATGGCGTTGGTTAGCTGTAGTGCGGCGGCGTCCCGCACCAGAATGCCCAACTCGGCGGCGCGGCCCACCCCAATGTTGACCGACATCGGCGTCGCCAGACCCAGGGCGCAAGGGCAGGCAATGATCAGCACGGTGGTGGTGGTCACCAGCATGTAGCTGATCTTCGGCTCGGGGCCGAACAGGCCCCAAACCACCGCGGTCAATACCGCGATCGCTACGACCACGGGCACGAACACGGCGGCGATCCGATCCACCAGGCGGGCCAGCGCCGGCTTGGAGTTTTGCGCCGTGCGGACCATGTCAACGATATGGGCCAGCAGGGTGTCACTGCCGGTGGCGGTCACCTCATAATCCAAAGCGCCTTGCTGGTTTTGGGTTCCGGCACTGACGCGATCCCCCACACTCTTGGCCACGGCAATCGGCTCACCGGTGAGCATGGCTTCGTCAAGGTAGCTGTGGCCCTCCACCACCAGTCCATCCAGCGCCACCTTCATCCCCGGCTTGAGGCGTACGCGCATGCCCGGCTCGATCTCGGCCAGCGGCGTGATCACCTCCTGCTGATCCACCATGACCACAGCTTCCGGTGGCTGCAGATCCAGCAATTTTTCCAGTGCCCGGGAGGCGCGGCGCTTGGCCTTGGTTTCGATGGCGTGGCCCAGCGAGATCAAGCCGATGATCATCGCCGAAGCTTCAAAGTAGACGTGGCGGGCGGCTTCTGGAAAGAAGCCGGGACTGATCACCACCAGCATGGAGTAGAGCCAGGCGCTGCCAGTACCCAGCGCCACCAGGGTATCCATGGTGGCACTGCCTCGACGCAGGGCAGACCAGGCATTAGTAAAAAACATTCGGCCGGCGCTCATCAGCATGGCCAGGGTGAGCAGGCCGGCTATACCCCAGCCCAGCTGCAGGGCCGGGGAGGTGATCATCATCGAGCCCCCCAGCAGGCCATAAGCCATCATGGGGATCCCCAGACCCAGCGCGATGGCGGTATCGCGCAGGAAACGGCGATGCTGTGACTGGGTCTTCTGCTCCAGTTTATCGCGCCGCTCCTGCTCACTGCGCATCGGCTCGGCAGGGTAGCCCGCCTGTTGCAAGGCGTGTAGGACGGGCGTGATCTCATCACATTGTACCTGCAGGCTTTGCTCGGCCAGGCTGACGCTGACGTGAGACACCCCTTGGGCGCTGCTCGCCGCGTTTTCGACGGCGCGGACGCAGCTGGCGCAGGTCATGCCGGACACCAGCAGATGGTGCGTCTTGCCTCGTTTCGGTTTCGCCTTGTTACTCGGCTTTACGGCAGCGGAGTCGTTGCTCTGGGGCGTTAGCGGAGCCTTGGATCGAGTCGGCGTGGTGTCACTCGGATCCGCCGGTGGCTGGGTGTCAAAGCCCAGATCGAGGATCAACTGGCGCAGCGCATCGCCATCGATGGCGCCCTGCACCGTCATTGCCTCTTTATTGACACTGAACTGCTCGATGTCGCTGCGCTGCTCAAGCACCGCTTCCACCTTCTTGACGCATCGGCCGCAATTGAGTCCATAGAGGGGGTAGTGGCGCTCTATGGAGTCCACCATCGGCACGGAAAATCCAAGCGCCTCAATCAATTCGATCGCTTGTACGCGGCTGATGGTGCCGTGCAGGACCATCTCGGTTTTGCTGACCGTGAAGTGCTCTACGTCGCAGCGCTCCTTCAGGGCCACAGTGACTTTGTTGACGCAGCGCTGGCAGTTGAGGCCAGCCAATGGAAGCGCTAGGGACATCGTGTTTTCCATCTATGTTCGGTATGCTGACAGGATAAAGGTTCTAGCTACTGGAAGGTCAAGCATGAACATCAGCGAAGTGAGCCAGCGCACGGGCGTCAGCCCAAAAAACATCCGTTTTTACGAACAAAGGGGATTGCTGACGCCGCCCGAGCGGGCGGACAATGGCTACCGGGCTTACGTCGAGACTCATGTGGCGGAGATCTTAATGATCAAACGCGCCCGCCTTATCGGCTTCAGTCTGGATGAGTGTCAGTCATTGCTGGCGCTGTCGCGGGATCCGCACCGCTCCAGCGCGGACGTCAAACAACATGCACTGGATAAATTGGCGCAGATCGACAGCAAAATCGCCGAGCTCGAAGCGATGCGCACCACGCTGTCGGCCTTGACCCAGCAATGCCCCGGCGATGCCTCGCCGCAATGCCCCATCCTGACCGCGCTTGGCGAGTCGCCGTGCAACAAGCACGGCTGAATGCCCGATGGCGGCTGTTGGCCGACTGAAGTGCATCGCAGCCCCCTTAGTCCTAATGCATGTCGCTGCCTTGCGTTTGCTGCGGTAGCTTGGCGCTTTGTTGGCTTAGCGTTAGGGGAGTTCGAATGGACAAGGCATTGGCGGGTAAAACCGTGTTTCTGACCGGCGGTTCACGGGGCATAGGGCAAGCCATCGCGGTGCGCTTGGCGCAGGCGGGGGCCAACATCGCCATCGGCTCGAAATCGTCCGAGCCCCATCCCACCTTGCCGGGCACCATTCATCAGACCGCCGAATGGGTCGAGCAAGCCGGGGGCAGGGCACTGGCCATCGAGCTGGATGTGCGTGATGAAGCCAGTATCCAGGCTGCCGTTGCACAAACGGTGGCCCGCTTTGGCGGCATCGATATCTGCATCAATAATGCCGGTGCGTTCTGGCTGCAGCCCTCGATGGACACCTCAGCCAAGCGCCACGATCTGCTGTTTCAGATCAACGAACGTGCCTGCTTTCTGGTAACTCAGGCCTGCTACCCCTATCTCAAGCGATCGGAGAATGGCCATGTGCTCAGTCTGGCACCGCCGCTGGATCTGCAGGCCATCTGGTTTGAGCACACCTCGTCCTACAGCGTCTCCAAATACGCCATGAGTCTGTACACCCTAGGCTGGGCCAAAGAGTTTGCCGCCGATGGTGTGGCCGCCAATACCCTGTGGCCGCGCACCGGGATCGATTCCCCCGCCGCGCTGTTTCACGGCGGTGATGAGTTGCGCCGCGAGTTTCGTAAAGCAGAGATCATGGCGGACGCCGCCTTTGCCATCGTCTGCAAACCTGCGTCGGAATTTACCGGCAACTTCTTTATCGATGACAGCTTGCTGTATGCCGAAGGTGAGCGGGAGCTGGATCGCTACAGCGTGGTGCCCGGCGCCGCGTTGGTGCCGGACTATTTTGTCCCCAAAAACATCCCCGCGCCGCCGGGCGTCAAACTGAGCGAGTTTCGAATGTATGCGCTGGATTGAGGTGTCACCTTAGCGCTGGGCTGGATGTGCGCCTGAAGATGGGCGCCGATGCTTGTGAGTCTTCGCAACGCATTGATATGCAATGATAAGCATCGAGTGATTGGGTCTAGCGACCGCAAGGGATGCGGTCGCATTCGCGCGGTGTGGCCACTTGCTGAGCTCGTTAACGCCAGTTGATCCAGGGATCGTCGCTGGCTTTGGATGCAGAGGCGCTCGTCTCGCCCCTGGAGCTGCTTTTTCCCCGTTTTTTATCACCATCGCGCGAACCGTATGAGGCACCGCGGGCGCCACTGTAGCCTTTGCCTGAGCCCTTGCCGCCTTGACGGAACCCGCCATTTTTCTGGTGGGATTGGGCTTTCTCCTCACGCTTCTTACGCTGCTCTTCGGCATCTTCAAAGCTCAGTGCTTTGGGCTCGCCGATCTTGTGATGATCCGGAACGATGCGATCTCGCGGGGGCAGCGCAAACTGCTCCGATGAAGGCCGAGGCAGGCTCTTAAACGTATACAAATAGAACACTTCCAGTTTGTGGCGTGCCCACTCGGTTTTCTTTAAGAACTTCAAACTGGACTCAATCGTCGGGCGATTTTTAAAACAATGGATATTTAAATACGCATCCAATAACTCAAACCCATATTGGTCCACCACCTGCGTCAGCATGTCTTGCAAGCTGAGACCATGTAGTGGGTTGTTTTCATAATTAATTTTGTCAGTCATTCGATTTTCCAATATGGACGGCGTGGAACACAGTGTACGCCCGAATGCTCCTCAGGCCCAGTTTGGCGCCTTGTGGTGGCAGATCAACTGGGCGATGCATCAGATCCAACGCAGCGAATAGCGCGCCCAAGGCTTCGAATGTGCTGGCCTCGGTGGTCAAGGCCAAGTTCATCGCTTTGATAAAAAGGCCATTGGGTATGCGCAGTGTGAAACGCTTTGAGGCTGATTCCTGGGGGCAAAGAGTGGGGCGACCGTGGGTAGAGAGCTGGGTGGAGGATGACCCGAACTCGAACTTCACCGTGCCAATGGCACGAAGTGTCGTTTTTCATAGGTTTATAAACGACGATGCATCGAAATGCGAGTTCATTCGGGCCAGCATCGAAGTGAAGTGGGTATCACGCCCTTAGCCCCGAACCAATCGCTTCAATACAAACGAACAAGCCCTGGGTATAGCAGGCTGTCCCTGGGGCTTGTCTTTGCGTCGGAACGGTTGGTGCATTGATGGCTGCGTTGATGGTGGCCAGTGGAGAGCAGTCATCGGTGATCCGGCTTGGTCCAAGCCCAGAGATCGGCAGGTCATTTGGATTTCGTGTCGACTGGGAACTGAGGGGTCTTCAGGCGCTTTTCAGGGTGCGCTTGAGGTTCAGCATAAAGCCCTTAAAGTGGGGCATCAGCTCAGCGAAGAGCGGGTGTTTGCGATGCTGCATCAGCAAGGGCCCAAGGATCCGCAAGCCGACGCCAAGCTGTGTTGATGCCAGAGGATCCAGACCACTGCCTTGTTTGATCGCTGCTACGGTAGCAAAAACGTTTTCCCTATCCTGAACTTCAAACTCGAGACGCTGCTGCATAGGTTCATCGCTGGCGTTGATAGGTTCGATGATCACGCGAAATCCACGAGATGTTTGGGGCTTCTGAGTTGCTTCAGTCATGAGGATCTCCATCGGTATGGCTAAGTTGGGGGACTGTTCAATGCGCTTTTGCATAGACATTCAGTGGCTTTGTGAAAAGGAATAAAAAGCGTCTTCGCGGTTAATTGGGAGCTGAAGTGGCGTTTGGGGGGGTTGGTCATCAGCTTTTTAGAAAGCGCTCTATCTTGGGTTTAATGGTCAGCGAGATGAGTAACATCAGCACCAATCCAACAGGGAGCGCAGCGATGAAGCCACTGCGCCAGGCTTGGGTAAAGGCGCTCATGTCAGTAAAGCCAACGACATTGGCTGCTGTGGTCATTGCCATTAGGGACTCCATCGTCACCGCCATGCACAGACCAACCAGCGCATTACGGGCGGGTTCGCTGGCGTTTGGTAGGATGCGCTGAGCCAGTTTGGTCAGCAGGGTCATCATCAAGGTACCCACCGGCATCATCACCAGTAGGGCTGTGACGAAGGCGCTGCCCCAGGCTGGGAAAAACAGCTCTGTATATCCCAAGTTGATATAAGTCATGACACCGGTCAGGGTTGCGCCCATTAGGCTCATCATGCCGACGATCACCAGAAATTTGTGCAGCAAAGAGGCCTTGGGTTGTTCGACGGACTCGAGGGCGAGAGTATTTGATGTGGACATGCCACCTCCTGTCTTGCTCTTGGGTTGAATCAGGTTGATAATATCAACTATAGGCATTGTGGTTGATAGTGTCAACTAAATACAAGAGTGAGGAACCCCTGTTATGTCAGAGCAAGCACTGCTTGGTAGTTTGTTTCGTTTGGCCCATTCGCTAAAAAAGCAAACACATCAGTACATTGAGGAAATGGATCTGAGCATCGCGCCGATGCATGTGCGAGTGATGAAGATCATCCAACATAGAGCGCCCTGCACGGCGAATGATGTTGTCCAGTACCTTAGTCGGGATAAGGCTCAGGTGACCCGTCTGCTGAAAACTCTACTTGAAGAGGATCTCATCAAACGGATCCCGAATCCCAATGACAAGCGCAGCCAATTATTGAGCGTTACCTCAATGGGCGAGGCGATCATGGAGCAAATAGAGGACAGTGATCGCATCACCTTTGCGACGATGACCCGAAACTTGAGCGAGCAGGAGATCGCAGAGTTCCAACGGGTCGCCACAATCATGGCGCAGAACCTTACCAAACAGTGAGGAGTCGCCAAGGGGGGGGGAGGCGGGATCGGCGGTGGGACTCACGGCAAGAACCGGCATAGAAGGCGCTCACAATAGGCGTTGTTGAACGAAGGTACATCGTATAATGAGGGCGGTTACCTTGGCGAGAATGGGCGTATTATGGCTGCTTTGTCCTCCTGGCAACACGAGTTACCGAGTGTTTGTCACAGAATCAAGGTCAAACAAAGAAGACTTCGTTTGGGCAACAATAGCCACCGAACGAGGGCTCAAAATTGATAATCGAGCATAAAATGCAGGTTTGAATTGCGTTCCTTTAGCGTCTCCCATTCTGTGTAGCTGCGGACATACTCTAGCGTCAGGCCTAATCCCATGCGCCAGCGGATCTCCATCGCTAGGTTGGCACCGTAGCTGCGGCCATCGAGGCGATAATCTTCTTGCCAGTGTGGATCTTCGTCAGGATACCAGCGCTTTTGCTGTCCTTTCACCCGGTTATCGCGGTAGTAGGGGCCGCCGTACAGCATGACGCGATTGGACGCTCGGTATCCCACGATCCAGGCGGCGTCTATCCCGCTGATATCGTGTTCCCAGCGGTCAAAGAGATCATTTTTGTCTTGATCCCGTAGGGTCATTTGCCGGTTTTGGGAGTGTGTTAGAGCCCCCAAGGTCACCGCTTGAGACACGTTGCCCGTGGCAGCTTCGCCTTGGCCTTGTCCCCAGAATTGATATTTGATCTGATACAGGGTTCCGCTGTGTTCGTCACGGATGGCCAATGCCAGTCGCGGTGCGACGGTGAGGCTGCCACGAATACCGGCGTCGATATAACTCCCCCAATGATTGAGGTCGCCGTCATCAAGCCAGAGTTCAGTTTCGGTGGTGGAGCCTAGCGTGATCCCGATCTGCGGGCGCCAAGCTTGTGCGCTGATCTCCGGGCTATCCAAACGGGTGTTACCCGTATTGATGGTTACCGGGTTGGAGCAGCCAAAGAGCAGTAGGGTGACGAGGAGGAATAATGAAGATCTCAACATCGGACAGTTCTTTGGACTGATAAAGGTTGGTTGACAGTATGGCGGAAGCATTGGCGGTGGTGCCAACGGTCGTTGTTTGGAACGTGATTTAACCCCTTGTTTAAAATGTTATAAAATACAAAGAGTTGATGGTTTGAAAGGACTCGCTAGCCTTGTCCCGTGAGTTGGCTGATGATGCCAAAAAGCCCGGCGTATTTGCGCCGGGCCTTAGGTTCATTTGCTTGCGCGAGGCGTTTAGCGGCGGAAATCCACCGCTTCGGTTTCACTCAGGGTGATCTCGGTTTGGGCCGGGCGCGTCTGCGCCAGCACTTTGCCATGACGGATGGAGTAGCGCACCGGCACCTGGCGGCGCAGGGCATCAAAGCCGTTTTCCGCCGGCAGTACCAGCAGGCTCATGGGCTTGCCCACCTCGATGCCGTACTGATCCTCTACCTGCAGGGTGCGGGCACTGTGGCGGCCAATCAGCTTGAGGCTGTCATTGAGCTGGTCGTAACCCATGATCTGGCACACGTGCATGCCCATGTGCAGCACCTGCAGCATGTTGGCGGTGCCCAGGGGATACCAGGGATCGAACACATCGTCGTGGCCAAAGCAGACGTTGATGTCGGCGGCCAGCATCTCTTTCACTCGGGTGATGCCGCGACGCTTGGGGTAGTCGTCGAAGCGGCCCTGTAGGTGAATGTTGACCAGGGGATTGGCGACAAAGTTCAAACCGGACATCTTCAGCAAGCGGAACAAACGGGACGCGTAGGCGCCGTTGTAGCTGTGCATCGCCGTGGTGTGGCTGGCGGTGACGCGATGGCCCACGCCGCGCTCCAGCGCCAGGGTGGCCAGGGTTTCGATGAAACGGGACTGCTCATCGTCAATTTCGTCACAATGCACGTCGACCAGACAATCAAATTCGTCGGCCAGATCGAACATATAGTGCAAGGACTCAACGCCGTACTCACGGGTGAACTCGAAGTGCGGGATGGCGCCAATGACGTCGGCGCCCAGTTCCATCGCCTGACGCAAGATCGCCTTGCCGTTAGGGAAGGATTGAATGCCCTCCTGCGGGAAGGCGACGATCTGAATGGTCACCCACTGCTTCATCTCTTCCCGCAGTTCGATCATGGCTTTGAGCGCGATCAAGTCAGGATCGGACACATCGACGTGAGTGCGGACAAATTGGATCCCGTTGGCGATCTGCCATTTTAGCGTCTGCTTGGCGCGGGCTTTTACATCTTCGGGCGTCAGCATGGCTTTGCGCTCAGACCAGCACTCGATCCCCTCAAACAGGGTGCCGGAGATGTTCCAGCGCGGCTCACCGGCGGTCTGGGTGGTGTCCAGATGCACGTGGGGCTCGATAAACGGCGGGGTCGCCAGACCCTGCTCGCCGTCGATGACGTCGCCGCTGTGGTTCAGGTTTTGGGCGATCGGCGCGATCTCGGTGATGACGCCGTTCACACTGCGGATCTGCCACAGACCGTCTCGGTCTTGCAGGCGAACATTGGTGATCAACATGGCTCAGGCTTCCTTCGGCTGGGTGTTGTTAGAGCGTACGGCATTTTCCAGCTTGGTGAGCAAGACAAAGGCGATAGCGCCACCCAAAACGGCGTTGACTGGCACGATGCCTGGCAGGAAGTGACCGGCCGCGACCCCGATGGCGACGGCGGCCAGCGCGCTCCAGCGTACGGTCTCAAACTGGGCGTTGGCGAAGTCGTGGTAGCGCGCCTTGTTCTGCAGGTAATCGATGATCAAAATGCCGCCGATCGGCGGAATAGCGGCGGACAGGAAGGTCAGCCAGCCGACGAAGTTGTTGTACAACCACATGGCGAACAGGGTGCCGATCAGGCCGTTGAGCATGGACAGGCTTTTGGCGTCAAAGCCGGTAATGTTGGCAAAGCCCAGGCCGGAGGCGTACAGCGCGTTGTCGTTGGTGGTCCAGATATTCAAACCCAGTACGATGATGGCGGGAATGAGCAAGCCTTGCAGCACCATCACTTCGGAGATATCGGACTCGCCGGTGACGGCGGCGCCGGCGGCGCCGAACATGAACATCAGCGAGTTACCGATGAAGAAGGCGATCAGGGTGATCAACACGGCGGTGCGCGGGCTGCGGCCGAAGCGAACAAAGTCCGCAGTCAGGGTTCCGGCACTGATGAAAGAGCCCACCACCATGGCCAGTGCCATGTTGAATTCGATCGGCTCAGCCGGGGCCAGCTTCATCAGCTCACCGACGCCGCCGATGGAGTCGGTGGCCAGGAAGACGGAGTAACCGCCGAGCAATGCGATGGCCGGGACGGCGATGGTGGACAGCACCATCAGGGCTTTAATGCCGAAGGCGACGGTGGCGGTCATCGCCAGACCGGCGATGCCGATCAGGATATAGGCATCGATCCCGGTGAACTTCTGCACCGGGAACGCGAACATGGCCACGCCGACGCCAAACCAGCCGACTTGGGTGCCGCCGAGCAGCGCAGAAGGCAACCAGGAGCCTTTCACACCAAAGGAGTAACGGGCAAGAAGATGGGTAGAGAGTCCGGTGGAAGCACCGATGTAACCAAGGGAGGCGGTATAGAGACCGAGGAGCAGGTTGCCGATGAAGACGGCGAGGAAGAAATCAGAATAGCTAAGGCCGGTGCCGAGGGCGCCGCCGGTCCACATACTGGCGGAAAAGAAGGTGAGTCCCAACATCACCAGCATCAAGGGAACAAAGCCCTTACGTGCGTGGGTTGGAACCGGACTGAGTCCGTACTCGGTGTCGGCGTTGCTCATGGTATTGCTCCCCAAATTGAGTGGTTTACGTGCTTAGCTCCGGACAAATTGCGCGGGAGTCTATCTGTGTTAGCTTTAGGGTCAATAGATGCTGCGGAAAAGGTGTCTGAGGTCACGTTTTGACCGAAATGGTATTCAAAAACTGCGACATGGAGTTACAGATGGGATTGATCGATGGATTGATGGGCAATGCCAGTGAAGTGGATCTGGCAGAGCTGAAACAGGAGTTGGAGCCGCTGCTGGGCAGTCAGGAGACGTTGCAGTTGGCGTACAAGGTGGTGCGGGATATGTTCGTCTTTACCGATAAGCGCCTGCTGTTGATCGACAAGCAGGGACTGACGGGCAGTAAGGTGAGTTATCGCTCCATTCCGTTCAAATCCATCACCAGTTTTGCCGTGGAAACCGCGGGTCGGTTTGATATGGATGCGGAGTTGAAGCTTTGGCTATCGGGCCACGCCGAGCCCATTTGTCATGAGCTCAAGCGTGGCACCGATGTGGTGGGCATCCAGAAGGCGTTGGCGGAATGGGTGCTGTAGCGCCGCTTTCATCCCGCTTACGCTAACTCCAACCGAGCTTGATCGGACTTGGGAAGTTTTTCGACCACCAATTGGTAGGAGCTTTCGATGAGCGTGTCGATCAAGTCATGAGGGACGTCGTCGGCCAACTCAAGGGTGATCCAGTGGCGTTTATTCATGTGGTAGCCGGGGTGGATCCCTGCGAATTGATCGATCAAGATCTCGGCTTCATCGGGCTTGCACTTGAGTGTCAGCCGATAGGGCGGACGGATCTGTAGCAGGGCGTACATCTTGCCCATGATCTTATACACTTCGGCCTCTGGGCCGAAGGGGTGGCTTAGGATCGCGCGGGGTTGCTTGGCGAGGGTGTGCTGGATCTGAGTGAGCTCCGGTGTCTGGTGGACTTCCATGTGGACTCCTTGTCATGAAGATATACCATAGCGACACAGTCGATACATGTTACGTTTGCCGTACTGTTCTGACAGTTTAAGCCAGATCTTGACCTGTCATC
This sequence comes from Ferrimonas pelagia, assembly GCF_039543565.1. NCBI lineage: Bacteria > Pseudomonadati > Pseudomonadota > Gammaproteobacteria > Alteromonadales > Ferrimonadaceae > Ferrimonas > Ferrimonas pelagia. The sequence goes on from NZ_BAABJZ010000023.1 coordinate 74,478, forward strand.
TATAAGCATAGCCGGTGCACACGGCACTGAACTTCCATCTCTGATCCTTTGATGAGGTAAACCTTGTCTCACCCCTTGCTTGATTGCCCCGCTCGGTTTCGTTTGGCGACCTTGAATCTGTTTAATTATTTGGCGCCCCCGCGGGCGTATTATGCGGCTGAAAACATCTACAGTGCGACCCAGTGGCAGCAGAAACAGCAGTGGTTATCGCGCTATCTGGGCCAGCTTGATGCGGACATTGTCGGGTTTCAAGAGGTGTTCAGCCCTCAGGTGTTGCAGGCTCAAGTGGCGCAGTGCGGCTACGCCCATTTCGCCGCAGTGGATCAGCCCAAGGTGGAGCAGGGTTTCATTCACTTTAGCCCGCCGGTAGCGCTCGCCAGTCGCTTCCCCATTGTCAGGGTAGAGGCGGTGCGTCCTGCGGCGAGCGCATTGGCGCAGTTGGAGTGGCCAGACTTTGCCTTCAGCCGTCAGCCGCTGCGCGCGGAGATCGCGATCCCCGGTTTTGGCCGGATACGGATCTATGTGGTGCACCTCAAGTCCCAGCGCACCGAGCTGGCGGCGGAGGGCTCGTTGGCGCAGCAAATTTGGTTGCAGCCCAAACTGGGGGCCTGGCTGTCTATGCGTCAACGCACGGCAGAGGCGGCGTTGCTGCTGGCGGACATGTTGGCACAGCCGGAGCGTTTGCCGACGGTGCTGATGGGCGATCTGAATGATGTGCCGACGTCCGCGACCCTAACCCAGTTTCAAGCGCCGAAACGCTTGCCACTGCGTCCCCCCGGCTCGAGCGTGTCCGAGCTTGAGATCCAACAGGCGATCGATGCTCACGCCATGCAATGTGCGTTTACGCTGGCGCTGGAGCGCAGTGAGCAAAAGCCAACGCATTATTGGGGGCCGGTGGCCACCACCTTGGACCATATCCTGCTCAGCGCCGAGTTTGATCCGACGTTTGGCCAGAGCATGGCCCAGGTGGACTGGTGCGAGGTGTTTGATCGGCATCTGGTGCGCAATGATACGGAGGCGGATCGTCAATGCTCCGATCACGCCGCAGTGCTGGCTCAGATCTCAGGCCGTTTTTAAACCAACACACTGTCAATCAATGTAAAGTTTGGCCCCTGTTTTTTCCTTTCCCTTCATTGGCTTGTCATCGGCGCCTGGAACCAGAGTGGCATTCATCGCGGCCGAGCAATGAAGCGCCTTGGCGATGTTGCACAATATGGTACTGAACGTTGCTGCTGTGGTGTCGGTGAGGGGTTTTGCCTCACGCTTGTTCGCTTGTGCTTAATGTAACCTGATGATTAGTATGCCGTAACTTAAGGGTTTTCGCTTACACCGGACCACGGTGTAAGGGCATTTGAGCGCGGTTTGGCGCAAGCAGGGAAGAAGAAACAGCATGATTGAGATATCGGATCTCACCAAGCGCTATGCCTTGGGCAGTGACTGGGTCATGGCGCTCAATGGGGTCAGCCTGAACATCGCGCAGGGCGAGTTTGTTGCCATTATGGGTCCATCCGGATCGGGCAAGTCTACCTTAATGAATGTGATCGGTTGCCTCGACAAGCCGAGCTCGGGGCACTATCAGTTGGCCGGTCACGATGTTGAGCAACTGGATGATGATGCGTTATCGGCGGTACGCAACCAACAAATCGGGTTCATTTTTCAAAGTTTCCACCTGTTGCCGCGCCTGACCGCACTGGACAATGTGCTATTGCCGCTGCGCTACGGTGAGCAGCGAGCGGACGATGGCGAGCGTGCCGTCGGCTTGCTCAACCGCGTCGGATTGGGCCCGCGCCATCAGCATCGACCGAATCAACTCTCTGGGGGCCAGCGTCAGCGGGTCGCCATCGCCCGGGCCCTGATCAACCGTCCCGCTATCTTGCTGGCTGATGAACCGACCGGCGCCCTGGACAGCAAAACCTCCGTTGAGATCATGACCCTGTTTACCGAGTTGCACCGGCAGGGCCAGACCATCGTGTTGGTAACCCATGAAGAGGAGATCTCCGAATACGCCCAGCGGGTGGTCCGTATGCGCGACGGCAAGATCGTTAAGATCGAGGAGCGACAGCATGATGCGGCTTGAGCGAACGCGAGGTATTGGCGTGCTCGCCCTATGGGCGTGCTCCTGCGGGGTGATGGCGCAACCGCTGCTGCTGAGTGGCCAGGTGACGTCGATGGAGTCCCAGAGTTTGGTGGTGCCTAAGCCGGGAGATGCCTGGCGGTATCAGATCCAGTGGATGCTGCCGGAAGGGGAGATGGCGCAGGCGGGTCAACCGGTTGTGATCTTCGATAAAAGCCAATTGGATAACCAGATCGAACAGTTGGAAGCCAATGTCGAGCGGGTGACCGCCCAGGAGCAAAGCCGGGGCGTTGAGCTGGAGGTTCAGGTCTTGCAGGCTCGCTTCAATCTAAAAAAGGCGGCGCTGGACAAGGATAAAGCCGCGCTGGATGCCGCCGTGCCCGCCGAGTTTATCGCGGCGAAAACCTACGCCGATAATCAGTTTCGGTTGATGCGCTCCGAACATGAGCTTGCCAAGATGGAGCAGGCGCTGTTTGAAACCGAGTCGCGCTTGCAAGCGAGCCTGAAGCAGCTGACGTTGGATCGCGATAAGGCGGACATTGCCCTGACGCAGGCCAGAGATGGGATCGACGAGTTAACCCTGTTTGCGCGATTTAGCGGTCCGGTGCTGTACGGTTTCGATCACCGCGCCAACCGCAAATACGATGTGGGCGACTCGATCCAGATCGGACGCACGGTGGCGACGATCCCGTCGACCGATCGTTTGCTCGTTAAGGCTTGGGTGAATGAGGTGGATGTGGATCGGCTCGAGCTTAATCAATCAGTCACGCTGCAGTTGGATGCGGCGCTGCAGCAAACACTGCCGGGCCATATTGCCGGGATCGGCCGACAGGCGGAGCGCCGTCGCGGCTGGGGCGTGGGAAATTGGTTTGAGGTTGAGGTGCAGTTTGATGCGGGGCTCGAGCAAGCCATGGTGCCCGGCATGAGTGTGTTGATCCGAACCGGGGAGGGCGCGCAATGAGCCAAGCGATGAGAGTGGCGCTGCTCTGTGTCAGCGTGCTGTGTGGCTGCAGCGAGCAGAATACCGTGATGGTCAGCGAAGGGCAGTTGCCGCAACGCATCGAGGTCAGCGGCCAACTGTTATCAGCGGACAGTCAGAATGTGTTGCCGCCGGTGGTCGATCGGGTCTGGCAGTTTCAGATCAATCAGTTAGTTCCGGAAGGAAGCGCGATTGAGCAGGGGCAGGTGTTGGCTCGATTGGACACGTCGGAGCTGCGTGAGCGGATCAAGATCGAGAGTGGCAAGCTGCGCGCCAAAGAGCAGGATGCGATCACCACCGAGCTGCGTAACCAAAAGAAGTTCGAGCAGATGACGCTGGATCTGGCGGAAGCTGAGATGTTGCATGACAAAGCCGAGCGTAAGGCGTTGCTGTCGGACGAAACCGTGACTCAGATCGAGCGGGAGAAACGGGAGATCGACGAACTTATCGCCGCAGAGCGGGTGGCGTTGGTTGAAGAGAAGTTGCGGTTAGAGCGTTTGCGGGCACAACAGCGGGCGGCCATTTTACATGAGGATCAGCGAAAGCTGCAGATGGGGTTGACCCTGCTCGAGACGGGACTTGAACGGATGACATTGCGGGCGCCGCGGGACGGCATTGTCGTGTATGGCACGGATCCCAGTGGGGAGAAACTCAGTGTGGGCGATTCTATCTATGTGGGTGATGTGATCGCCACCATTCCGAACTTAAGCCATATGCAGGTGCAGATGGCCGTGCCTGAGGTGGAAGCGAGTCGAGTGGCGTTGGGCCAATCAATGACCATCCGTCTCGATGCCAGCCCAGAGCGCGAATTCCACGGTGAAGTGGTGGAGATCGGCGCGGTGTTTCGTCCGCGTACACCGGAGATCCCCTTGATGGTGTTTGATGTCACCGCCAGTATCAGCCCGGTTGACCCGGATCTGATGCGTCCCGGGATGACGGCCAAGATCAGCATGGATGTGACCGATCCGGCACGCCAAGCCCTGCTGCCCAGTGCGGCGGTGGCGTTCGAGGGGGAGCAGGCTTATGTCCTGCGTCCCGGTTTGTTTGGCGATCAGCGTCAGGATGTGACGGTGGCCGCGTTAGGTGAGGAGCAGATCGCCATTGCCAGTGGTATCGAGATCGGCGCGAAGGTGGTATTGCCATGACATTATTACGATGGAGCCCGGCGGCGCTGCTGGCGTTGGGCCTGATCGGCTGTACCCCCTCGGCGCCCAGTGGGGTGTTGAGTTTTGTGGTAGAGCCGGCGGATTTTCATATTGAGATCCCCGCCAGTGGCGAACTCGAAGCCAGTCAGACCACGCCGGTGAATGTGCCCAATGGGCTGAGTGGCCCGCAGTCGCTGGCGTGGATCTTGCCGAACTTCTCCGAGGTCAAAGCCGGCGAGGTGATCGCCCGGTTGGACACAACCCGAGCCGAGTTTGCACTGGCACGAGAACGGCTGGATTACCAACGACTGGGCTTGGACGGCCTGATGCAGACCCATAAGGACGATACCGTCAGTGTCGAGTATGAGCTCGGGATCGCGGTGACGGCGGAAGAGGAAGATCTGGCCGAACGATTCTTCAGTGAAGATGAGCGGGTCTACACCAAGGTGGAGATCATCGATCTGGCCAGTAACCATGATTATCTTGAAGCGAAGCTGGCGTATTTCAATCGCGGGTTAGCGCAGCACAGCGATACCGCAGAAGCGGAGCAGGCGTTGATCCGCGCACGACAGCTACGTTTTAAAACCAAGATCGATCGTTTCGAGAGTAATCTGAGCCAGATGGCGATCGTCGCGCCGCATGATGGCGTGTTCGTGTCCGAGTTGGGCCGGGGCGGCGTGGCACCGATGGCCGGCGACATTGTTTGGTCCAATATGCGCTTAGGGGTGATGCCAGAGCTCGCCACCATGCAGGGGCGTCTCTATGTGCTGGAGTCCGATGCGGCGGGGCTGGCGATAGGCCAGGCTGTGTCGGTCTATCTGGATGCTTATCCCGAGCGGGCGTTTGCCGGCACCGTGAGCAGTGTTGATAGCATGGCCAAACCGAAGGAGCGAGGCAGTCCGGTCAATTACTTTGAGTTTGTGGTGACCCTAGCGCATACCGAGCCTGCCATCATGCAGCCGGGTCGGCAGTTGCACGCGCGCGTGCATGCCCTGACTCGCCGTGAGGTGATCACCGTTCCTAACCAGGCGCTGTTTCAGCAGGATCAAGTGGCCTGGCTCTACGTTTTGTCACCGTCGGGTTATGTCCGACGTGATGTCCAGATCGGCGAACGTAGTCTTGAGCGCACTGTGGTGGAGCAGGGACTGGTGCCCGGCGAGGTGGTTGCTTTGACCCGACCTGGACCTAAGGAGTTAAGTCAATGAGACCGGATGGCTACAAAGTCCTGCGTGATGGGGTATCGCAGGCGTTTACCGAGATGCTGCATCACAAGTTGCGTACGGCGTTGACCTTGCTTGGGATGATCTTTGGGGTCGGTGCGGTGATCGCCATGCTCAGCGTGGGTGAAGGTGCCGAGCGCGAAGCGCTGAAGATGATCGAATCCATGGGGGTGCGAAACCTGGTGGTGGAGGCGCGCCCGGCCAGCGGCGAGGCGTTAAAGGCGGTGCGCGAACACTCGGTCGGTTTGGATCTGCGTGATGTCAACAGCATCATGGCGACGCTGCCGTTTATCGAGCGCTGGAGTGCGCAGAAGCGGGTGCGGGAGTACAGTTTGTTTAGCGCGCAGGGGCGCAGTGATGCGCAGATCCTGGCGGTCAGTGCCGAGCACTTTGCCTTGTCGTCGATGGCGTTTCAATCCGGTCGTGGTTTTAGCGAGGAGGAGGATCGCCACTACCGTCAGGTCGCCGTTTTGGGGCCCGAAGCGGCACGCAGTTTGTTTCCTCAGGGGGGCGCGCTGGAGGGGCTGTTCAAGGCTAACCATCAATGGTTCCGGGTGATCGGCGTGCTGTCGGAAGGGCCGCAAAGCGATGCCAAGATCCAGGGCGTGAAGCTGGGCGGCGAGCGCAATCAGGTGTTCATCCCGCTGGGAACGGCGCTGAAAAAGATGGACTTTAAGCCGCTGGAGGATCAACTCGACACGCTTAAGCTGGCGCTGGCGGACGGGGTCTCTCCCAGCCTGGCGGCCGCCAGTTTGGATCACCTGCTGGCGCGACGTCATGGCGGTGAGAAGGATTATGAAGTGGTGGTGCCCGCCTTGCTGTTGGCACAGCATCAACAGACCCAGAATATCTTCAACATCGTGATGGCTTGCGTCGCTGGGATCTCCTTGTTAGTGGGCGGGATCGGGATCATGAACATCATGCTGGCCACCATTTTGGAGCGGACCCAGGAGATCGGCCTGTTGCGGGCGATCGGGGCGCGTAAGCAGGACATCGAGCGGCAGTTTTTGATCGAAAGTATCGTGATCTCCGGTACCGGCGGGGTGATCGGGATCGGCTTCGGCTTGTTGCTGGCGGTGATCATCGCCACGGCCGCGGGTTGGCCGGTAGGGTGGTCCCCGTTCGCAATCTTGCTGTCGCTCGGCGTCTGTATGGCGGTCGGGGTGGGGTTCGGCCTCTATCCGGCGAAGAAGGCGGCGCAGCTGGATCCCATCGTCGCCCTGCAGCGGGAGTAGCCCACTAAGGGTCGCACTGGACTGAGGTGACGTATGACAAGGGCGGGCTGACAGGCGCGCCCTTTTCTATGCGCGTCGGCGGCGGAGCGGGCCGAGCGCCACCGCGCGCCTCATTGGCTGCGGATCGCGTACTCTATTCTGCGCTGGTCTGGGGCTTGCTGGGCAGCTCCAGTGTCACCTTCAGTCCGCCCTGACTTCGGTTGCTCAGCCGGATCTGGCCGCGATGGGCTTCGACAATTTCCCGACATAACGCAAGTCCCAGTCCGGTGCCCTGCTGCTTGGTGGAGTAGAACGGCAGCAAGGCCTGATCGAGGATCGCCGGGCTCATGCCGGGGCCGCGATCGCACACGCTGATCTGGGTGATCGCCGGGTACTGCTCGATGGACAGGGTGATCTGCGCATTATCGCCACCACTTTCATGGGCATTTTCAGCAAGTTGACCAACACCCGCTCCAGCTGGGCGGGATCGAACCAGCCCGATCGCGCTGGCAGGGCGCCATCAAGTTTAAAGGGGTATTGCTTGTGTAAGCCTTCGATGAATGGCGGCCAAGGCACGTCCTGGCAGCGCGGGCTGGGCAGTTTGGCGAAGGTGGCGTAGCCCTGAATGAATTGATTGAGGCTGGCACAGCGCTCATCGATGGCGCGAAACACCCGCAGCAGGCGGGGATCGGCGCTATCGCCGAGCAGCTTGCGGCCGCTATGGCTCATGGAGCTGATGGGGGCCAGGCTGTTGTTGAGCTCGTGACTGATCACCCGGATCACCTTCTTCCAAGCGGCGGCCTCCTGACGGGCCAGCTCTCGGGTGATCTGGCGCGCGAGGATCAGCCGGTGGGGCTGGTTGTGCAGCCGGAAACGGCCCTGCACCAAGTGGTAGGTATCGTTTTCGTCGTGTTGGCCAGGCAGGAGGTAGAGGCCATCTTGCTCCGCCTGAAACAGCGCCTTGACGGCGTCGTTGTGGTCTTGCAGCAGGGTCTCGAGCGTTTGTCCGGCTAACGGCGTCCGGCCAAAGAAACGCTCGGTCTCCCGATTGGCAAAGATGACGCGCTGGCGGGCGTCGATCAGCAGCACCAGCATCGGCGTGTTTTGGATCACCTTATCGAGGATCAGCTCGCGTTGATGCAGGGTGTACCGCTCCTCTCTGAGCTTGAGCGCCATGGCGTTGTAGCGTTGTGCCAGTGCGCGGGTTTCTGGACTGCCTTGAAGCGGCAGGGTGGTACTGAAATCGCTGTCGGCGAAATTGAGCACACCGGCATTCAGTGAGGCCAGACCACGCCTGAGCGGGCGGGCCAGGCGAAAGGCCAGCGCCAGCACCAACGGCAGGGTGACGACAAAGGTGAGGGTCAAGCTTAGCCACAGCGGCAGGGCAAAATGGCTCAACAGCAGCGCGGCGCCGGTCGCCAGTGCCACCGACAGGGTGGCGATGAGGCTTAGGAGGGCAGTCAGACTCATCGCGCCATGCCCAGTTTTTCCATGCGACGATACAGCTGCTGACGGGACAAACCGAGCGAGCGGGCGGCTTTGGCGATAACGCCGCCGTGGCGGGCCAGCGCGGCGGTGAGGGTTTGCTGATCCAGTTCGGCGGGCGCCACCGGCGCGGGGGCAGGCGGCGTTTGCAGGGCGAGATGATGCCATCGCGGCACAGCAGCGCGGCCCGGGCGATGGCGTTTTCCAGCTCTCGCACGTTGCCGGGCCAGGGGTGTTGCAGTAGCGCCTGCTCGGCGGCCGGAGCCAGCTGGGCCTGATCGGCAAGGAAGTGCCCGGCCAATGGCAGAATATCGTCCGGGCGCTCGGCCAGCGGTGGCAGGGCCAGTTGCACCACATTCAGGCGGTAGTAGAGATCTTCCCGAAAGCGGCCGGCAGCAATAGCCGCAGGAAGATCGGCGTTGGTGGCGCTGATCACCCGCACCGTGATTTTGCGGGTTTTGTGGCTGCCCAGACGCTCAAACTCGCCGGTTTGCAGCACGCGCAGTAACTTTACTTGACCGCTGAGGGGCAGGTTGCCCATCTCATCGAGGAACAGGGTGCCACCATCGGCGGCCTCGAAGCGGCCGATCCGGGCCTTGTTGGCGCCGGTGTAGGCGCCGGCCTCGGCGCCAAACAGCTCCGCTTCCATCAGCTCGCTCGGTAGGGCGCCAACGTTGACTTTGATAAAGGGCTTGTCTTTGAGCGGCGAGTTGGCCTGGATGATCTCGGCGATCTTCTCTTTGCCGGCGCCGTTGGGCCCGGTGATCAGCACGGGCAGATCCGACGGGGCGATCCGGGTGGCGGTCTCCAGCAAGGCGGCCATCGGTTTGCTTTGGTAGAGCAGCCCGCACAGCTCAAACCGGGCTAACTGCAGTTGCTGGGCCTGCTGCTGATATCGCAGGGCGCGTTGCTGCTGGCGAAGCTTGGCCAGCTCCAACAGGTTGGCGACGCACAGCAGCAGTTTATCGTCGTCCCAGGGCTTGCCTAGGTAATCGGCGGCGCTGGCTTTGACCAGCGCCACCGCCATGGCCAAGTCGGTCCAGGCGGTGAGCAAGATAATGGGCAGATCCGCCTGTTTGGCGCGCAGCTGGTGAAACAGGGTGCGGCCCTCTTCGCCGGAGGTGGTATCGGCGCTGAAGTTCATGTCCTGGATCGCGAGGGTGATCTCCTCTTGCTCGAGCGTGTCCAGAGCCGATTGGGGATCCTGACAGCAGACGCAGGCGTAGCCTTGCAGCTCAAGCAGCAGCGAGAGGGCATCACAGATGGCCGGGTTGTTGTCGATGATTAAGATCTTTTCCATATATCTTTCTAAGCGTTAGCTTCCATGACAAGCGTCAAAACGCGTTACCTTTGTGGCGCTAGGGTAACGCGTTTTGGCGGAGGTTCACACCGAGCGGGTGGCGATGGCCGGGGAGATGGTGCTGGCACGGTACGCCGGGGCGGCGACCGAGAGCTGGCCGAGCAGCACCAGACCCGTTAGCGACACGAGCAGGTAGCCCAGTGGCAGCCGAGACAACTCGTAATTTTGCATCAGAAACTGATTGAGGCCGATGGCACCGAAGCTGCCAAGCAGCACACCGGCGCTGCAGATCATCGCGTTCTCGATCAGAAAATGGCGCAGCACCATCAATCGGGTGGCGCCCAGCGCCCGGCGGGTGCCTATCTGCTTTTGGCGTTGACTGACGCTGTAGCTGGCGAGGCCGACGATGCCGAAGGCGGTGACGGCGAGCAGCAGGACAATGACCACGCTGAGCAGCACCGCCATGGCGGTGTCATTGCGGTAAGCGCGATCCCGCGTTTCGGCAAAGGGGCGTATGCCCGTGATCACCCGGTCCGGGTTATCGGCCAGCAGTACATCGGAGACGGCATTGAGCACGCTGTCCATCGCGTCCGCTTCAACCCGCACCATAAACCGAGCGATAAACATCGGGGTTTCCACCGGAATGATGGCGCTGGCGTAGCTGTCCTGACGATGGGGCCAGGGGCTTTGCAGGGTATCCATAATGCCGATGACTTCGATGGGGTGATTTTGCATGTAGACCAGTTTGCCCAGTGCTGACTCGTCGGGAAACAGGATATCGGCGGTGTATTGGCTGATCAGCGCCTGATCCGGCCGAGTGCCCATGGTGGAGTCGACAGAGATGTCCGTGGGGTTAAAGGCGCGGCCTGCAACCAGTGAAATCCCCAGGGTATCAAACAGGCTTTCATTGCCCATGTAGTAGCCGACATTGACGCTGTTGCCTTGATCGTCCGGCAGGCTGCTGACGGTGGAGGAGGAGCCACTGTTGGACAGGGGGATCTGATTGGTCGCGCTGGCACTGATCACGCCGGGGATCTGACGCAGCAACTGCTCGTCGCGGCGCCGCTGGGGCATCAGATCGCCCTGGGTATCCATCTCAATTACGGTAAAGCTGAGCAGTTCAGACTCGGTGACGCCAGAGTCACGATTGAGTGTGGTCAGGCGCTCCTGCACGATAAAGGCGGCGTTGGCGATCACCGCCAGGGTCAGCGCCAATTGGGCGATGATCAGCAGGGGTGCGCTTTTGCTGCGCAGCAGGGCGGACAAGATTGGGCGAAGTTCAAACATGATGCGCTCCTTACTGGCTTTTCAGGTAGTGGGCAGGATGGGTACGGCCGACTCGCCAGGCGGGCAACAGCCCGGCGATGATCGCGGCCAGCAGGGAGAGCAGCAGGACGGTGATCAGCATGGTGATGTCCATCCGCGCCAACTGGTCGTAGTAGGGGTACAGCTGGCGTAACCCGGCCAAGCCAACCAAGGCGAAGACGCTGCCGAGTCCGCCGCCCAAGACGCCGATCAGGCTCACCTCTACCAGGTGCTGGGCAAAGATCTGCCGCTGGCTCGCGCCCAGTGCCCGGCGCACGCCGGTGTGAGCCGCGCGGCGCAGAAATTTGGCCAGCAGCAGGCCGATCATATTGACCATGCACACCAGCAGGAACAGGAAGGAGAGTGCCAGCAAAATGCGATTGTCTTCGCTGACCACGCCATTGTAATCGAGCCACTGCTGCACGTTTTTCAAGCTGGCAAACGCCGTATCAGAAGGCATGCGGCCCAATTGACGTTGCTGCTTGATGTAGCCGGCCAGCTCCTGTTCAAAGTCGGCTTTTTGCGCTGGGGTTTCCAGCTCGACCCAGTACTGGACCCAGTACATCTCAGAGCGGAGCCAGTCGTCGTAGGACTGCAGGTTTTCGCTCTTCCAGCCGTTACGATTGCCAAAGGCCTCTATCTTGTTGACCGGCAGCAAGGAGAAGGGCACGAACATCTCTTCCGGCTCATGGAAGGCGCCGTTATTGAGATCGTAAAACAGCGGTTGTGGGTGGAAGTCGTCGATCACGCCAACCACGGTATAGAGGTGGTTGCTCGCTTCGATGGTTTGGCCCACCGAGTTTTCGCCGCCAAACAACTTGTCGTTGAGGGCGCGGCTGATCACCGTGACCGGCTCGGCTAAGGTATCGACCGCGGTTGACCAGGGTGCACCGTAAAGAAAGGGCACCTCAAACATGCCGAAAAAGTCTCTCCCCGTGGCGCGGCCCGTGGCCATAAAGGGATGCAGTTGGGGATCGTCCGGTTTGATCGAAAAGCCAGCGCGGATCATCGCCGTGCTGCGCTGCGGTGTGCTCATCCGGTTGATGTTGTCCGCATCTGGATAGGTTAACTGCAGATCCAACTCATCCGAAGTACCGCCATCGTAATCATCGTGATGGGCCTTGAGTTGAACCGCATAGAGCTGATCGTTTTTATGGGCCATGGGGTTGTGGCTCATGGTGTAGTGCACCGTCAGGCTGGTGCCGGCGGCACCAATGCCGATGGCCATGGCCAGCACCATCAAGGCGCTGATCACCGGTGTTTGCTTGAGGCTGAGCCAAGCCAGGCGTAGGTAGTAACTGAACATGGGCACTCCTTAGGCTTCAGCCGCGCTGCGGATCGGGCTGATCTGACTCGGGCGCGGCTGATTGAGCAGCGCCAAGTCACACACCTGGCCATCAACGATGTGGATATTGCGGGCGGCGCGGGCGGCCTGCTCGGCGTCGTGGGTCACCATGATGATGGTGGTGCCGTTTTGGTTGATGGTCTCCAAAAGCTCCATCACTTGCCGGGCCATCAGTGAGTCCAGGTTGCCGGTGGGCTCATCCGCCAGCAGGAAGCGCGGCGAACCCGCCAGAGCGCGGGCGATGGCGACGCGCTGTTGCTGTCCACCGGAGAGCTGTGAGGGTAAGTGCTTCATTCGTGCCGACAGGCCCACTTGTTCAAGCGCCTCTTCGATGCGGCGTTTGCGCTCGGCGGCCTTAAAGCCGCGGTAGCGCAATGGCACATCGACGTTGTCGAACAGATTGAGATCCGGCAGCAGGTTGTAGCCCTGGAAGATAAAGCCGATCTTCTCGTTGCGCAGCAAGGAGCGCTCCCGATCGGTCAGCATGCTGATCTCCTCACCGTCGAGGTAATACTTGCCGGAGGTGGCGTTTTCCAGCAGTCCGGCGATGTTTAAAAAGGTGGTTTTGCCCGAGCCCGAGGGGCCGGTGACGGCGACAAACTCGCCCTGTTGGACGTTCAGGTTAAAGCCGCGCAGGGCGTGGGTTTCAATCAAGTCAGTACGAAACACTTTGCCGATGTTGTCCATGGTGAGCATGGGGAACTCCTGTTACTTGATGAGGATCTCGTCGCTTTGCAGCAACGCACTCAGATCGGAAATGATGAATTGGTCGCCAGCGGCGGCGCCGGCGAGTACTTCGATATGGGTTAAGCTGCTGGCGCCCAGTGTGATCGGGACTTTACGGGCCAGCTCACCGGCGCGCCTATAACCGAAGCGACTTTGACCGGATTGAATAAAGGGGCCGCGCCGCAGCATCAGTACGTCTGCCAGCGTCTCCATTCGGATCTGGGCGGCGACGCGCTGGTTTTGACGTAGCTTGAAGCTTTGCGGATCAAAGCGGACGCGCACGGCGACTTGATTGGCGACGATCTCCGGAGAAATGCCAGCGATCTCGCCTTGAAATGACTGTCCGGCGACCTCGAGTGCCACCGGCATCGCCAGGCCCAGTTCGTCGGCGTAGCTTTCCGGCACCTCAAGCTCGGCTTGATATTCGGTCAGGCTAACTACGGACAGCAAAGGTTGGTTGGCGCCGATGCGGTCTCGGTCTTCTACCAAGGTGTTGCCCACCATGCCATCCAATGGCGAGCGGATCTGCAGTGCCTGGATCTGGCGTTCGATCTCGCGTAGCTGCAGTTGCTGGCGGGCCAATTGCACTTCGGCGCTGCGCTGCTCGAACTTGAGGGTGTCACGGGTGAGGGCGATCTCCCGCTGGGCGTGGGCGTGGCTGATCTTGGCGCTGGCAAACTCATCCAGCACCTGCTGGTGATCGATATCGCTGATCAAGTCGGACTCGGCAGCCCGATCGGCGCGCAGCTGCTCGCGCTCGGCGGCAGTCAGGCTTACCTGGGCCTGATCGAGTTTGCGTTGTAGCTCCAGCTCGGTACGGCGAGCCTCAAGCTTGGTGCGCTCCAGCGCCAGTTGCAGGCTTTCCACTTGCGCTTGTTGCAGGGAAAGCTCGCTTTGCAGCTCCGGGCTGATGATCTGAGCGACGATCTGTCCGCTTTCGACCTTGTGGCCGGCTTGCACTTTGAGCTCGATGCGGCCAGCTGCACGGCTGTAGAGCACCGGCGCATTGGCGGCGATGATGCGGCCGCGGGCGGCGATCTCCCGAACCATGTCTCCGCGCTCTACCGTGGCAAATTTCAATCGACTTTCGCGGATGCTTTGCTGGCCCTGGCCCCAAGCCTTCAACCAGTCGGCTGATAGATAGCCACCACCGGCGATAAGGCCGCCAACGGCGAGCAGCGGCAGCAGCCAGCGCGGACGCCGGGAGCGATTTACTTGCACATCCTGGCCAGACGTATCCTGGATCATAAGCGTGTCCGTTCTCTTACTGTTCAGTCTCTAGTACGACTATTGCAGGGGGCGTGCCAGTTATCGCTCTAACATTATCATATTGATTGAAAAGAACATTTTCTCCTTTTTTGATTGCGGTGTTGTGTCCGAGAGTGACCGAAGTGTCCGCTGCGGACAGTTTTGTTGCCGCCTGAGACCCGGGGCTTTAGTCGGGCGTGAGCGCTAGGTGCGGTGAGTCGAGCTCGCCAGGATCGAGCGGGCTTGAACGCTTTGGGGCCAAAGGAGGCGATCTGGATGACCCAAGAGGAATCGGTGAGGCAGGATTTAACCTGCGAAATTTTCGATAGTTCTCGGATAGGCCGGGCTTGAGGCCTCTTGCAGGAGGAGATAAATGGAGTGCGATGTGGTCTTGCTGGAAGGAAAACCCGTGCGCAAGCTGCTTAACTTCACTGCGTGAGAAAGCGAGCGTGAGGCCCTCACTCGCGAGTGAAGCAAATAAGGATGTTTGTGATGAGCACGACCCCTCCAAACCTCAGCCAACCTCTGTTACATGAGCCGATACAGGAATCTCCGGCGGCGCCGCTCGACGCGCTTGGCCCCTATGAGCATCTGATCGGTACTTGGGTCAACCAGCCGCTGGCTAACAGCCAACAGGGCGGTATTGACGCGCCGTTTTCCTACAACGTGATGCCTCTGCCACAGGTGGGGAGCGCGTCTCCTCAAGGCTATATTCTCAAGAACTTTAAGTATTTCGAGGAGATAACCTTCTCGGCCATTCATGGTAATGCGCCCAACCGGGGAGGTTTGGGTACACAGATCGCCAATACGGTGTTTTATGAGCAGCGGGTGTATTTTGCCGATGGGCCAGATCGTGATCAATTAGTCCATGCAGAAAACGGCTCTTGGTTGTATTTAACGACCCGGCCGCAACATGAAGGCCCCTATGGGGATACACCGCTGCCAGGGAGCACGGCGCCCAACCAATCGGCAGCGAGTCATATCGTGAAACAGATCTCCGTACCCCATGGCAATTCGATCTTGGCTTACGGTGATTATGATGAAGGCACGCCGGTTGTGATCCCAGCCGCGGTGGTGTTGCCGGTTGGCGTCGATACGACGCCATATCGGACCCAAAGTGTTGGTAACCCTTCGGTCGACTTAACCGCAAACCCGAACCTGCCACTTCAGCAGGCGTTGGAGTTACGGACGCCGACCCATGTGATCCGCTGGCAAGTCAACAGTCAGCATCCGGGGGCGGGCGTCATCAACATTCCGTTTGAACAGGCCAAAGCGGATGTCACCGATTATCACGCCACGTACTGGTTGCAGTCCTTCAGTGATCCGGCGGATCCCGATCCGCAATACACTCAGCTGCAATATACCCAGTCAATATTGATGAACCTCAATGTCGGCGGGAAGATCGTGTCGTTTCCTCATGTGACCTGTAACACCCTGACAAAAGTCGATGACTGAGCCGTTTTCAAGGGCGACGGGCGGTGCCGCTGCAGGCATTGACCCATTCATGCACCAATCGGTGTCAACCTGTGTGGCTGATGAGCCGGAGAGGCAATCTATGCAAGAAGATGAAATTCAGTTTGAGGTCGTCGAGCCCTTATCTCGGCTGACACAGCAGGAGATCGCATTTTTTAATCAACATGTACGGGGGAAGTCTCGAGAGGAGGTGCTCTGTCGTTTGAAACAAGATGTGCAAACGGCCTGTACCATTGAGCTGGCGACCATTCCTATCTATCTCTATTCCTATTATTCATTAGTCCGAGATCGGGTGTCTGGAGCCGATCTTACACCGGAACAGATCTTTGCCAATAAGGCCGGGGCCGGGATAATGAGCGTTGCGGTGGAGGAGATGTTGCATATGTCGTTGGCTTCGAACCTTTACTACGCTCTGACCGGCACGCCGCCAAAGCTGTATGGCAGTTCACCCGCGTCTTATCCCACCGGGTTGCCTTATCACAATCCGCTCGGCCCCGAAGGGCCAGAAGGGATAAAGGACGCGCCGGTGTCGATCCCTTTGGGAAAATTTGGCTATGAGCAGTTGTGGCATTTCTTGCAAATTGAAAACCCCGGACCCAGGGAGCTGCCGCCCAAAGATCGGGATTGGGACACCATTGGTCAGTTTTATTCCTTCATTCGTTGCTTGATCTTGTCCGAGCATTTAACCGATGCGGACTTCTCGGTGGGCGCGACGCGTTTTCAGATACAGCCCTACAATTATTCACCAAACAACGTGGACACCGTGTTTCCAAGGAAAAGCTTTGATCCTTGGAAGGCGCCGGAGGATAAGGACAGCGCAGCCCAAGCTGCGGTCTTTACCAACGCGCCAGAGAGTCATACGCGTTCAACTCCCCTCATTACGATCCGCAGCAAGCTCGATGCTTTGGCGGCCATCGATACGATCTGCGATCAGGGCGAAGGCTTTAATAGGCAACCCACGGATGATCCCTCTGGAGATGAGTTGTCGCATTACTATAAGTTTCTGACGCTGCAGGCTCAGTTTGACCAGTACGCGCAGCGCGTCGAACAGCTGCCGGATATGCCCGCTCCACCGGCCCCCGTGGCGCCCGCCATGAATGATCGCGCTTTAATGGAGAGCCAAGTCCTATTTGATTTTCCACAGAGTCCTAAGTTGGCGCAGTATCCTCCCTCCCTGAGGCCGATTGTCGAGTTCTGTAATGGCTTATATCAATACATGCTGATCATGACGGAAACGATATTTTACGTGGAAGCTGAGCCAGACGCGGAGGACGAGCAGCAATCGCAGAAGTATTACTTCAACATCGCCTTGCATCGCTCAATGATCTGGGTGCTGGATAAGTATGTGCAGACGATGCGGAATATCCAAGTGTCATCTGGCCCTTATGCTGGAAAGGTGCTGGCACCGACCTTTGAGTTCGTGAATTTGGGGCCGCCCGCGGGCTCCTTCGCCCGTTTGAAGCAGTTGGGCCAAGCGGCTGTGGATGCGGCGCGATCGGCCCGGCTCGCTGACGTCGATGGCAGTGTTGCCGGAAACATTACCTATTACGTTGAGACCGCGTTGACCCGGATGCAGGGGCACAAGTCGATGCACTTGCCCGACGTCGGTGATTATTTTGATCTGCGCCCTCAACCGATCCAGTGAAGGAAGACCACGTTATGAGCAAAAGCAACCAACCAACCGGGCCCGGCTTTCCGGTTCCAGAGCCTTATCCGTTTGCCTCGGCGCCGAAGTATCCGAATAAGATCAACAGCGAGCCGCTGCCCCAACCCGCAAATGCAGTGACCCATGCCTGTATGGGGCTCAATCATTGCAAAGGTCAGGACGTGTTTGGGATCAGTGGTCCAAGCGGTGATGATCCCAATGCCTGTGCGGGGCAGGGCTACTGCTCGACAGCTAGGGATCACACTTGCCATGTACAAAATGACTGTAAAGGTCAGGGCGGCTGTGGCCTGTACGGCACCGAGAAGGAGGTGGACAAGCCGGGACAGAATGGATGCCGGTCGCTCGGATCCTGCGCGACGCCGATCAATGCGGAGCGCTTTATTACGGTTGGTGAGCATAAAGGTACGAGTGTGTGGCATCGCGCTCGTCAGGTCTTTCTGGAGCAGGAGTGGCCCAAGCTGTGCGTCCAAGATCCGAGTCTGGATCCGAACCAGTTACCCCCAGTCGGAGGAGAGCAGGGAGGCGAGCTGTTTGCCGATGGGCCATCGTATCTTTGGATCTCGGATGACAATTCCGATCGGGATGCGATGACGGCCTGTGGTGCCAGCGGCATGAGCGGCGCTGGCGGTTGCAGTTAAATGGCGCAGACGGAACCGCGATTGAGTTCGGACTCTGCGGCCAACCTTGGGCTGGGGTTGGGGTTACGAAATGTGCATTTTGACTATTTGCTGAAACACAGGCCGAAAGTGGATTGGTTTGAGGCGATCAGCGAGAACTTTATGGACTCTGGTGGGCGGCCTCGCTATGTGCTGGATACATTGGCCGAGCAGTATCCCATTGTGTTGCACGGTGTTTCGATGTCCATTGGCAGCACGGATCCGCTGGATATGGGCTATTTAACGCGTTTAAAGGCTTTGGCGGACGGGGTCGGTGCGCGTTGGATCAGCGATCACCTCTGTTGGACGGGGGTGAATGGCATGAACTCCCATGATCTCCTGCCGTTGCCGCTGAATGAGGCGACTTTGGCTCATGTCGCGAGTCGTGTGGAGATGGTCCAGCAGCAACTTCAGCAGCCGCTGGTGCTGGAGAATCCCAGCAGCTATTTGCGCTTCGAGCAGTCAGACATGGATGAGCCGACGTTCTTGTCTGAGTTGGTGGCGCGTACCGGCTGCCGCTTACTGCTCGACGTTAATAACGTCTATGTTAGCTGCTTTAATCAGGAGGCCGATCCTTACGATTACCTACGTCGGTTCCCGATGGCGGCAGTGGTGCAGTTTCATTTGGCTGGCCACAGTCATTGTGGCACCCATATCGTCGATACTCATGACCGGCCCGTTGCGGCTGAGGTGTGGCGACTGTATCAGCTGGCCTATGAAGCGTCGGGAGGGGCCTCTACCCTGCTTGAATGGGATGGCAACATTCCGGCTTTGCCCGACTGCTTAGCCGAGTTGAACAAAGCCAAGCTCTGTGTGACGGGTTTACTCGAAACAGCATCAGCGATCGGCGCGCCGCCGCAGCGTTCTGCGGTATCGACACCGGTGGAGTTCCTGGTTCCGGACGTACGGGCGCAGACTCGAGAGTCGGTGTAGGCGAGGCAAGTATGGATGATTTGGCGGCACTGCAGGGCCAATTCTTACGGGCGATCCAATCGCCACAGTCGGCCATACCCGAGGCGTTGCTTGCCGCCCTCCAAGGCACCTCTTCGCGTGGGGCTATCGACGGGCTCGCGGTGTACCAGCACAGTTACCGTGCCCGTCTTCTCAGCTGCCTACGAGAACAGTTTCCCGCCCTATGTTATTGCCTTGGTCAGCCCCTGTTTGATGATTTTGCTCAGCTGTATTTGCAGCAGTGTCCGCCGAGAAGTCATACCTTGTATGATTTGGGGCGCCGATTTCCAGAGTTTTTACACCATCATTGTCCGTCGTCGATGCGCAGTCGGGAACCTTGGACTGACTTTATGTTGGATCTGGCCCGTTTCGAATTTACCGTGTTCTCCTTGTTCGACGCTGCGCCAGAAACGCGATTTGCGCTGGCAACGCCAGAGAGCCTAGATGTGGATCTGTCACTGCATGCCTGCGTGCGGCTATCGGCCTCGCGCTTCAATGTGGCGAGCTACTATCACCAGGTTCGGCGGCAGGGCTCGGCTCGCTTTCCTGGGCCGAGTTACAGCTTCTGTGTCTTGGTGCGCACGGATTTTTTGACGCGTACGCACTTCCTGACCGAGGCGCAGTATCACTTTTTGCACAGGGTTCAGTCCGGTCAGGCTGTTCCTGATGCCCTGAAGGTGGTCTCCAAACAGTTGGCGTTGAGCGCCGACGATCTGCAGTCTTGCTGGCGTGGATCGCAGGGAGTGCGTTCCGATTGGATAGCGAACGGTCTCTTTGTCGATCGTCGCCTTGCGCTGGCAGGAGACTGAAGGGGGGCCGCAGCGCGATCCCTGCCTGCAGTCAGTTTATTTGCTGGCGCGCGTTGGGTGTTCGCTACCCCCTCTAACTGTCCCTCGATGCACCGCGCCGGTCTGGCCGGCTTAAATCCACCCGGTATGTCAGTCACATAAATTTGCCAGCGTTTCCTCGGCCCTTGCTCCGTATGGTGACAGGTGTTTTACCACCACTTTGCCGCTCGAGCCCTGAGGGCTATGACGTGTCGTAGGTGCTCCAGAGCCATGCATGGTGTGATCACGCTCGCTCTTTTTGTTCAGCGTCGTTATTAGCACGATCTTCGACTTGCCGACGCCGTCGGACGCTGGGTTGCTGCTACTTGGGTAACCTGGGTCTTAGTACAGGGGCTTTAGCGCAGGGCAGCGTTGATCTGCTCTGCTTTCTCTACGAACAATTGGTGTTCCTCGGCGTATCGTCCTTTGGCGATCGTGAGCCACTGTACCCCGGTTTCATCACCGTAGTTGAACCGTACGCGAAGCTCGTAGTGGGTGGCGGTGAGGAGGGCGGCACCCACGCCAACGGCAAAGCAGAGCAGTGGAACGAACTGGATTTTGAAGGTCAGTGCCAGGGGCACACAAGCGCAGAGCAGACCCATGATCACCGTCCTGAGCAGGTGATCTTTCCATGTGTTGATCTTGGCTTCCGCGGCCTCCAGTTTGCGCAGCTGGTAGTGCGCTTTTCTGATCTGCAAACGGTCGTCAAGCTGGGTGATCTCTTCGGTTCGATACATGGCGTCGTTCCCTCGTCGTTGCTGAAGTGAGATGAGTGAAGCCTGTTTAATCAACACAATAACAGTGCCTTGGGGTTGAGCCCTTGATGTGGGTCAACATGTATACAAATGTATGCGCAATGTTATCTGGCTATGTTGTTCGCTTAGATGGCTCGCGCTAGGGCTGGGGAACCGCCGCCGTCGAGAGAGGTTTTCGCTGATGAGGTGGGGCAGGTAAGGGCCGCTCGGGGGCGAGCGGCCGGTTTGTTCGACGATGCTTAGTCTGCGTTTAACATCTCGAAGATGATCGGCGCAAAATCCGTGTTGTTTAAATGGCCAGCAAAGCGCTCGGCCTGCGCGCCGTAGGCCATCACTGGGACGTCGACCGCGCTGTGTCCGCCGGTGGTCCAGCCGGTACCGGAGCGGGCGGAAACGATGTCGGCAATGGCTTTGCGTAATTCGTTTGTTTCCTGATCGCGTAGCTCGTCAATACGGGCGATCTCTGCTGAGTTCAGCGCCCAATCGGCGTGCTCAGCCCAAATGGCTTGGGCTTTGCGTTGCGGCTCGGCTTGCAGCGCTTCGGTGATGTAGTGCGAGGTTCTGTGGGTTCCGAGCGCAATCGCTGGCTGCCAACCGCCGCGGGTGCCTTGGCGCGCCAAGGTGAGTCCGCCGGTATCGTGATCGGCGGTGGCGATCAGCAGGGTATCTGGGTTGGCATCGACAAAGGCTTTGGCCGCTTTGAGGGCCTGGGCGAAGTCCTCCATCTCGCCAAGGGCACAGCGGATGTCATTGCTATGACCGCACCAGTCGATCTGGCTGCCTTCGATCATCAGGAAAAAGCCGTTTTGTTCGGTTGAGAGCAATTCCAGCGCCTTGTCTGTCATAACGCGAAGGCGATGGGGCTGATCGGTATTGATGGCGAAGGGCAGGCCGTCGCTGGCGATCAAGCCCATGGCTGGCAGTCGACTAAGACTGCGAATGCCGTCGAGATCCCACGCCTGTTCGAAGCCGTTGTCTCGCAACTGATCGGCCAGACCACCTTCCGTGCGAGGGAAAAACTGCTGACCGCCACCGAGCATCAGATCCAGCATGGAGCGCTCGGCGATGCGTTTATGGACGTATTGTTCGGCGATGAGATCTTGATAGCTGCGGCGTTTGGCGTTGGCGACAAAGCCCGCCGGCGTGGCGTGGGTGACGGCAGAGGTGGCGACGATCCCGGTGGCTTTTCCGGCCAGCTTGGCTTGTTCGAGGATGGAGCGCACCGGCTGGTGCTGCGCGTCCATGCCGATCACCCCTTTGCGGGTCTTGACGCCGGTGGCCATCGCGGTGGCCGAGGCGGCGGAGTCGGTGATGAAGGAGCCGGTGGCCGGGTAGGTGCGCGCCGAGCCCACCAGCAGCTCATCGAAGATGGTGGTTTCCACCGGTTGGCCCGGTGTGCCCGCTTGCGCGTATCGGTGGGCGGTGACGTAAGCCGGCCCCATGCCATCACCGATCATGAAGATGATGTTGTTGGGCGCAGCGTGTTCCGTGCGGCTGTCGGCTTGGGCGCTGCTGGCAAAGGAGAGCAGGAGTAGAGCGGCGGATACGCCGATGCAACAGTGAGATCTCATGGTTTTTCGACTGAAGGTAAGCTAGATGGCTATGCACCATAGCCTTGCTCTGAGCCGTTGGCTGCTCTTTGTTGGAGTCAATGCTGGGATCTGTGACTCTGTCCGCGAGCCAGATTCAGACGCGGCGGTGCAGCATGCAGTTTGGCTTTGGCTGGGTAGGTTGGGGACAAGATGTGATCAGACCGGACGGAGGGGCGAGCGCTGGCCGGCGCTGGGGTGCTCTTAGCCTTTGGTCGAGTGGGTCGGTGCTTTCGCTGTGGGTACACTGCTTGAGGATCATCGCCAAGGGGCTGGAAAGCATGACGCGAAAGGGTGAGTTACCGGACAAGCTGCAGCAATGTGTGTTTGGCCTTGAGCAGTTGCTGGCGCAGTTGGATGCGAGCGATCATCGGGCAGCGCTGAAGGCCGCGGCGCCTTTGCTGGCGCAATTGACGGCTGAAGACGACTGGTTGCCGCTGCGTTATGCGCAGGCCGATCCGGATCGGTACCAACAATACCTGCTCTATCTTGATCCCCTGCAGCGCTTTTGCATCGTCAGTTTTGTCTGGGGGCCAGGGCAATCCACGCCGATCCACGATCACACCGTCTGGGGGCTGATCAGCGTATTGCGGGGTGCCGAGCGTTGTCAGCGCTTTCGGCCCGATCCCGGCTCGGATCGGTTACAGGGGCAAGACAGCTATCTGCTGATCCCCGGCGATGTCGATTGCGTTTCCCCGTCGCCCTGTGTCTCGTGTGGTGATATCCATCAGGTCAGCAATGCGCTGGCGGACGGCGTTTCCGTTAGCATCCATATCTATGGCGGGGACATAGGGACGATAACGCGCAATTGTTACCAAGATGGACGGTGCCAGCCGTTCGTATCGGGTTATTCCAATGAGGATCTGTCTTAGCCGTCGTGCTGCTAGGGTGCTGTCGTTTGCGCTTGCTTGCTGTCATGGTTAGCACGATAGCACCGCAGTCGCCCCTCGGGCCGTCGTCCACTAAGGCTTGGACGGCGGGGGCAGGCTTTTGGGGGACTGACGCGGTTTAGTCTGATGAAGCAACCAGGCTGTATCCCAGCCTGGTTTTTTTGTACCTATTTTGCGGGGTAAGGAGCAGACGCTGTTACTGCGGCTTGGGCGCGGGGTGAAGTCGGATGCTGCCGTTGCTGGTTTTAATGGTGGAGTGGCTGCCGCCCTCGCCAAACTTAAGCTCTGCTTTGTTTTTATCGAGGCGAACGACCTGAACGGCGCCCAGATCCTCGAGGCGGATGGCGCCGTTTGAGGTGCGCATGGCCAAGTGCCCGCGGAAGGCTTCGCTGAGGGTAAAGTCGACCGAGCCATTACTGGTGTTGGCCGTGATCGGGCCGCTGGCGCCGTCAGCCAACTGGATCTTGATGCTCTGATTGGAGGTTTTGGCCTTCACCTCGGCGGTGGCATTGACGATGGTGATCCGCCCATTGGAGGTGCTGGCATCGATGTTGCCGTCAATATCGCTCAGGGTTATGCGGCCGTTGGAGGTGTGGCTTTTGAGATCGCCCTGATGGCGTTGAACCTCAATGGTACCATTACTGGTCTTGAGATCGGCGCTGCCGGACAGGTTGTGGCTGCTTAAGCGGCCATTGTTGGTGCGCAGTCTGAGCCCGGCGGTGGCCGGCAGGGCAATGTCGAAACTGACACTTTCGTTATTCTCTCGTTTCCCGTCGGCCCAGTTGACGTCGATCATTAGGTTGCCATTGGCATCGTTGGTGACGCGTACGCTGCTGTTGTCTAGCCGTTCTTGCGAGATGGTGCGAAATTTGGCGACGATGGCGATCTCTTTTTGCTGTGCTGCGGTCACGCTAATGGCGCCGTTTGTTGTGGTGACGTTCAGTACGATCGGGCTGTCGTAGTCGTGGTTGAGGCTTTGTGTGCCACTGAAATTGGCGGGGCTGTTGTTGATCCCACACGCGGTGAGTAGGCCCAGTAGGCCAAGCGAAATGAGCAAGCGGGTGAGTCGTGAGCGGATATCCATGTCGGTTCTCTTTGTCTCTATTGGCAGTGGATGGCGCGTTTTCGTCGTCCAGGTTGTTGATTATTCTTGCAGACGACGGAATAAAGCAAGGGCAATATACAGGTTGGCGAGCGAGGGGATGCCGTTGGGCGGCGACTGTGGATCTCGGGCTCAACGAATGCGAGCCCTCGGGACAGGGGCAGCCTTTAATGCAGAGCGCTATTTATGGTGTGCAGCAACAGGCCGATGCGTTTGGGCTGGGGTTGGTAGCGCCTTTGTATGAGGTAGATGGTCTCAGCGATGGGATTGGCCAGGGTGGCGATCTGCAGTTTGTCTTGCTGGTCGAACGCGGCTACGGCGTGGGCCGGCAACACGGTGAAGCCGAGACCGGCCGCGACCGGGGTGAGGATCATGCCGATCTGATTGCAAAAGCCATGCTGTGGTAATTGGTCGATCTGATCGAACTCGGGGTAGTTGGCGCCCAGCAGTTGGCGGGCATGATGCGCGCCGTCCGGGTGGTTGATAAAACCAAGTTGGTGCAGGTGCTCCCAATCCGGCCGATTTGGGCTAGCGCCGGGTAGGATCAACTGCAGCGCTTCCTGCGCGATGGGCTCGCAACGCAGATCGGGCAGATCGCTGGGGCGGGTGATGAGGCCCAGATCGAGTCGTCGCTCGGTCAGATCCCGTTCGATGCTGTCGTTGGGCGCAATGCGGTGTTCGATGGTGAGTTGTGGATGACGCTGTTGCAGGGCGATCAGCTGTGGATAGAGTTTGAGGCCGAGGCTGCCTGGGGTGGCGACGCGGCATCGACCCTGATGGGGGTTATCATTGCTCAGGCTGTGCTCGAGCTGATTGAGATCCGCCAGTGAGCGTCTGGCCTGATGATAGACCCGCTCCCCGGCGTCGGTCAGGCTGAATTTTTTGCCTTCTCGGAGCAGCAGCGGGTGGCCGAAATGGGCCTCAAGCTTGCGGATCTGCTGGCTGACGCCGGGTTGGGTCATCGCCAGCTTTTCGGCGGTACGGGTAAAGTGGCCGGTTTCCACTAGGGCACAGAAGGTTTGCAGCCAATCGAGGTTGATCATAACTAGGCACTATCAAAATGGGCATAAGTGATACGTATTCATTTTGATTATGCGCGGCTATGGCGGCGGTCGCAATCTTTGTGCTGCGCAGAGCGGGCCGAGGGTGTTGGCCCAAAGAGGCAAAGGACGGCTGCGCTGGACTTGGTTAGATCGCACACTCATTGTCGAACCAGCGCTGCGTCTGTTGCTCGGATGACAAGGCGTCCAGATCCGCCATGATGGCGTGCCAATCGGCGAGCTTGCCCCAGCGTTGTTGCACCTGACCGTGATGATTAAGCAACACGCCGGTGTGCACGTCAGGCGGGATCTCAAGGTGCAGCGCCAGCTGTTCGACTTGTTGATCCGACAGCACGCCGTGAGGCTCGGCATAGCCATCTTGGGTGAAGATCAGCACTAGGATCCCGCGTTCGCTGATCTGGCATTCGAGCAGTGCGATCTCTTGGCTGAACTGCTCGACGTATTGATCACGCTGGGGGGCGAAGAAGGCGATGATCCTATGGTGCCAGTTGAGTGCCTGCCAAGCGGGTTGGTCGGCGTCCTTTGGCCACGGGTGGGCGCTGGTCATATAGCCGGCGCCAGCGAGGACTAACAGTAACAGGATCGTGAGGCTCATTTTCATGTGCGTACCTCCTGTGGTTTATACGCAGTATGGCCGGTTTGGTTCAGCTCTGCGGGCCTTTTCTTGCGCCGTGATGGGCTAGGCGAAGCGTTTTGTTCCATATGGCGTGGCGGGATCCGATAATGGCGCTGTGGCGATGTGGCGATGTGGCGATGTGGCGATGTGGCGATGGTAGGCGGCGCTGATCGGACTGAGCGTGTCTGGATCGGTGTTGGCTCAGGATGGGGAGTGGTCGTCGCGGTCTGAGCGGGAGCATGCCTTGGTTGGGCAAATCAGGTCCACCAAGTCGGATGATGATGTCTGATTGACGCCCCGCAGTGCGGTGCGGGACGATTGTGACGAGCTGAGCCGGTGACGCGCTGGCCGAGTGACGCGCTATGTTAAGCCGGTATGGCTTTGCGGCCGTGCGGCGTTGCGTTTGCGGTTGTTAACCTTGGGTGTGTTGATTGAGCACCGCCAGCGCTCGAAGTCCGGGTCCTGCGTCACGCAGCCCCAATCGGTCGGCCAGGTAGAGCAATGCGATCTGATCTTTGCGACGATGTGGGTAACCGGGTCGGGTCCAATTTTGGCAAAACAGCTGCCATTTTTCGTTGGCCTGAGTGTGTCCGGCAAACTGCCACTGGGTTAATGCAGCCGTCGGCGCGGGCAACGGGCAGCGCAGGTGGCCGGGGTAGGTTTGCCAAGGCGTCTGCACCATCTCCGGGTAGCAGCGCTGCACCCAGGCCATGTAGAGCTGATGGCGATCGATCGCTTGGGCTGGGGCGCTGAGGACGGCGTCATGTACGCCAGCGGCATAGAGCGGCAGGTGAAACTCGAGCTGATACTGCGGAAACTGCTCAAAGGGGCCTGCCAGATGACGGTGCTGATCCTGCTCCCACAACAGCAGTTGAAAGGCTCTGGCCAGAGGGCGATCGCGATGGCGGTTAAGCTCGGTGATCAGGCTGTTTTTGAGATCCGCCTGGAGCTGGCCGGCATTGCTGAGCAGACGTGTCGGCAGATAGGCTTGCTGCTGCTCGATGTAGGCGTCGATCACCTGCTCCGGATCGCCCTGCTCAATGGCGTGTTGGACTCCTTCGCCGACGTAAACGCCGCCCAAGCACACGCTGCCGCCATTGCCTGACCACCACAATTCGGGGCGTGTTGGGTGTTGTTTGCGCTGCGATCGCGCCTGATCGGGCAGGCGATATTGGCCCAGTCGCTGCTCGACGGTGAGTTGGTTGAGGCTGCTGACGGGACAGACATTGAGATCGATCCCCATGTGATCGGCCCAGAGCCGGGCATAGCTGCTGTCCTGACTGTCGGGGCGAGAGAAGTTGACGCAGTGCAGTGTTTGATCCTGACGTCGGAGTGCGGCCACGATTAAGCGTGAGTCCAGTCCGCCGGACAGGGTGGCTTGGCTAAAGCGATCGGAGCTTAAGGCGAGACGGACTGCGCGGCTGTAGGCGCTGTCGAGCGCTTCGATGGTCTCGTCTAGCGAGCGCGGCGCCTGCTCTTTGGGCCAGTCGAGTGCTCGATGCGTGTGCTTACGGCCGGGCTCGAATGTGAGGCAGCTGCCCGGCCGGGCACAGCGGATCTGCCGGTATGCGGTTTGCTCGCCCAGGCCATATCCCAGTGTGGCCAGTGCCGCGAGACCGACCGGATCTTGGGTGAGATGCAAAGGCAGGGACGCCAAGCTGTGTTGTTGGCTCGCGATCAGTTGGACGCCGCCACATTGGCGCCAGTAGGTGGGTTTGAGGGCGAGTCGGTCGTGGTAGATCCGAAGCGCTTGTGAGGCTTTGTTGTAGCGCAGGTAGGTGAATACGCCTTGGGCTTGCTGCAGGGGTTGAGCGGGATCGTCGCTTCGATTCAATTGAATGAGATCGTCGGTCAGATCGCTGCTGAGCAGGGGGTGGCCCAGCAGGATGGCGATCTGCGAAGCGGTTTGCAGTTGATCCTGGCGTTGGTAGCAACGGGGCGAGGCATGGGCCAGCCACAGCGGGCCATGTTGAAACTCGATGATGGTCTGAGTGCCGAGACTGCGACGTAGGCTCGCTTTTAATATTTCAAGGTTTTGTACTTTATTATCAACAAGGTATATCCCAACAAATTGACTCATTACGGCCCCCGCAAACGATGACGATGTGACTGGCTTGAGCGCCCGAGCGTAGTTTATCGGCCACGATCACCAGCATTGCTATGGAGCACTGCGTTAATCGTGCCAATTTTTTCGCTATTTGGGGTCACCAACCTGGTTTTTTATACAGTGATTGTTGCCTGTGCCTTTCGGCTTGGCTACTCTGGAACGCTCTGTTCCGTTGATTGAGCCGTTATGACTCGACTTTATATCGCTGAAAAACCGAGTTTGGGCCGCGCCATCGCAGCGGCGTTGCCCGCTCCGCAGAAGAAGCACGAAGGGTACATCGAGCTGGGCAATGGCGATCGCGTGACCTGGTGTGTCGGCCATCTGCTCGAGCAACTCGAGCCCGATGGCTATGATCCCAAATATAAGCAGTGGCGCATGGCCGATCTGCCGATCACGGTGGCGCAGTGGCGGTTGAAGGCGCGTCGCGGCATGGGCAAACAGTTGGCGGTGATCAAGCAGCTGTTGAAGGGGGCGAGTGAGATTGTCCATGCGGGCGATCCGGATCGGGAAGGGCAGTTATTGGTGGATGAGGTGATCGATCACCTTGGCACCTCTGCCGAGCGCAAGGCCCAGGTGAAGCGACTGTTGATCGCCGATCTGAATGTGAGCGCCGTTCAGCGAGCCTTGGCCGATCTTAAGCCTAATCGGGATTTTGCGCCGCTGTCGGTATCGGCATTGGCCCGCAGCCGCGCCGATTGGTTGTATGGCATGAACCTCACCCGAGCGTACACCCTGTTGGGACAAAAGGCGGGCTATCAGGGCGTGTTATCGGTTGGACGGGTGCAGACGCCGGTATTGGGGCTGGTGGTTCGGCGCGACGAGGCGATCGCGCAGTTTGAGCCGACGCCTTACTGGGTGCTGGATGCGTTGATTGCGCACCCGGAGGGGCCGATCCGGGCGCGCTGGCAGCCCAGTGACGCCTGTGCACCGTGGCAAGATGAGGCGGGCCGCGTGTTGTCACGAAAGCTGGCGGAGCATGTGGCAACGCGGATCGAGCAGCAAGAGGCGATCACGCTGGAAGCCACGCGGAAAGAGAAGCCTCAGGCGGCGCCGCTGCCCTATTCCTTGTCGGCCTTGCAGATAGACGCAGCGAAGCGATATGGCATGTCGGCGCAGGAGGTCCTTGCTTGCGCGCAAAAGCTGTATGAAGGGCATAAGCTGATCACCTATCCCCGCTCCGATTGCCGTTATCTGCCGCAAGCACATTGGTCGGAGGCGGCTGGGATCACCCAGGCGATCGGCCAGATCGCGACGGCGCTGAAGCCCGGTGTCGAGGGGGCCGATCTGTCGTTGCGCTCTCGTTGTTGGAATGACGCCAAGGTGGGCGCGCACCATGCCATTATTCCCACCTCGAAACGCAGTGGCTCAGCGGCCTTGTCCGCAAATGAAGCCAAGATCTATCGCTTGATCGCCCGGCAATATTTGATGCAGTTTTACCCGCCAGCCCGTTATGGCGAAGCCCGGTTGGTGTTTGAGATCGCCGGGGGACGCTTTATCGCGAAGGGACGGCAGTTGCTGCAAAGCGGTTGGCGCACGCCGCTGGGCGCCAATGCCAATGACCAAGATAATGAGCCAAAGGCGGATCAGGCCAATGCTGCGACACTTCCGCTGGTGCAACAGGGCGATCGGCTTCACTGTGAGCGAGGCGAGATCGGCGACAAAATGACCGAGCCGCCCAAACGTTTTACCGAGGCCAGTTTGTTGCAGGCGATAACGGGGATCGGCCGCTTCGTTCAGGACGACGCGCTCAAGGCGATCTTGCGGGAAACGGATGGCCTGGGTACGGAGGCGACACGCGCTGGGATCATCGAGTTATTGTTTAAGCGGGGATTCTTGCAACGCCAAGGCAAGGCGATCGTCGCGACGGCGGCGGGGCAGGGCCTGATCCAGGCGTTGCCGGCTCAAGCCAGCTATCCGGATATGACGGCACGGTGGGAAAGCCAGTTGCAGGATATGGTGGAGCAGCGCTGCAGCTATACGCCGTTTATGTCGGCGCTGGAACAGCAGATAGCGGGGTTGATCGAGCAGATCCGCATTGCACCTGCTCCGGTTGCGTTAGCGGGGCTTTCGGCGCCGGTCAAGGCCCGCCGTCGCAAGCGCTCTGCGGTTGGCCGTCGGCGTAAAGGTCAAAAAAAACCACCTTCATAGGAAGGTGGCAAAAGAGATATGCAGAGAGATGATGAATTGCATGTAAAGTCAGACAGGGCTGTGCCTGAGAAGTTCAAAAAAGTTGAAAAGAATGTTGGCGTGGTGAGGCGCGGGTAAGGGGGAGGCGTCGAAACAGGGACGGTCCGTTATTTCTGGGCCGGTGTTTTGGTTGCCGATCGAGGCTAGTGGGAGAGGGCGGCAGTAATTTCGCTTTGCGCAGGGGCTTGCCAGGTTTGTTGTTTGATGAGGTTGAGGAGCACGCAATGTTGTTGGTTGGCTTGGTCGGTGACCACCTTGACCGACAGGCGGGCTCGAAGCGGTTGCTGCTCTTGGTGTTGGAAGGTAAACCAGAACGGGGAGTATTCGGATTGTCCGCCGTTTATCTGCTGTACAAACAGGCGAACGGCCTCGTGGTTGGCGGCAGGAAATAGGGTTTGAAGCGGTCTGTGTTTCAGCGCACTGACGGGATAACCGAGCCACTGAGCAAGCTCAGGACTGAGGGTTTGCAGCCGGCCTTGGCTGTCGATCTGGAGAAAACACAGTTGGCCTAATAGCTGTTGGTCGGTGCGACCGGCAAGCGGCGCGGTAAAGAGCGCCACGGTCATCACGTCATTGCCCTGCTGATGTTGACTGATGCTGAAACTGAGCGAGCGGTATTCGCCCTGGCCGAGGTTGAGCAAGGCGGTACATTGGTGGCTTGTGACGGCATTTTCGCGCTGGGACTGGCGGAAGTGCTGGGCGACGCGGTGGTTGTGAAATCGTGGGGCAATGGGTTGGCCGATCAGGCGCCGATCGGGCTCACCAAACAGCCGATGCCCGGTGCGGTTCATGGCGACGATGATCCCTCGACTGTTGGTTTGCACGATGCCGACATTGCGGCTGTTGTTTATGGCCTGCCGATAGCTATTGGCCTGTACCGCCCCGTTGTGCGTCTGCTCTGTGTGTTTGGCGAGTTTCAATTGCAGGGTGATATCCCGGCTGCAGCCGATCATCACTGGCTTGTTGCCGTTGGTGGGCGGGATGAAGTGGCCCACGCTCTCTATGGTGCGTTGTTCATTGTTGTGGTTGAGTACGCGTCCAGTGAATTCAAAAGGCGTTTGCCTGCTCAGGGCGCGGCGAAAGGCGTGGTCGGCGAGACGGCTATCTTGCTCATTGAGGCGGTCCAGAAACTCCTCCGCCAATTGGGTCGAACTGAGTCGCAGCAGATCGGTCAATGGCGACGGCGGCGAGAGCAGGTTGATCTGGCCACTGGCGAGATCCACCCGCCACACGGCAAGCTCCGACAGATGACTGGCGGCGGTTAATGCGGCCTGGAATTGCTTTATGTCGTCTTTTCGGCCCGATTGCTCGTCAAGCCTGTGCTGATGCTCTGACAGTAAATGATGGATCTGTCTATCAAGCGCCGCGAGCAAGGTATTTTCGTAGCTCGTGTGGCTGGCGTGGGCTTGGCTCTGGCGAGCCAGCGGGTGACTGCTTTGCAGCAAGCGTCTGAGCGGATCTAAGTACCGCTCTCTGTCTCGCCAGTGGATGTAGATCCCGCCACCGCCACATAGACTTAAGAGCAGCAGGACGATAACGATAGCCTCTTTGCTGTGGCTGGGCAGTTGGGTGTTTTGGGCCAGGCGGATCAGCAATATGGCGTGGCTTGAGGCGGCGTTACCGCTGTCGAAAAGCAGGCGGTCGCTATAGAGCAATTCTCGATCGGCGTTGTAGCGATAGTGCGCCTGATGGGTGTAGCGCTGCTGCAAGACCAGGCGCGAGCCTTGTGGGGTTTGTGCTTGGTAGGGGGAGGAGACCGTGTTCAAATTCCGGGGGGTCAATAGGGTGCCGTCGCTTTCGCGATACAGGGCGAGCTCCTGCACGTGCACCAGCATTTTTAGTTGCTCCACCTTGTTTAGCAATTCACTGAGTGTTTGGCTTGCCGCTGGGGCTTGAAGGCTTTGGCTGATCCACTCTGCCCGTTGTTGATCTCGGTACTGATCATCATGGTAGTGGTTTGCGACCAGGATACCGCTGCAGAAGAGTGCGATCAGAGCCGCAATGGCGCCGGATAGCAGGTGTGCGTGGGCGCGGATCCGTTGGATCACTGTAGGTGCAGTTAGCATGGTCAGCTCAGTGCTTTGAGTGAGGTCAATGGCACGGGGGAAGAGTCTCCTTGATGAACAGTTAGGTTACGTTTGTTGATGCCGGGTGTTGCATTTGCGTTAAATGTAGGGCTTTTACATAAGAACTTCAATTAATGGCTAGTCAATATCAATTAATATCAATGACTTTTGCTGCTTGTGATGCAGTCACGACTGTGTCAGGGCTGGCGCTACGTGATCGTGGGCTGGCGAGGACTCTGGTGTTGGCAAGAGTGGCTTGTTAGTGTGGTCATATCTCAGGGAGTAGGCTGATTTTATGGCGAAATATGTATCGACCTCGGCGCTGGCAAAGAGTCAGGGGCTGGCCGCCAAAGTGGCGTTTGACCGGCTTGAGCAGGCGGGTTACCTCTATCGGGTTTTGGATAAATGGCAGTTGACTGAACTGGGCCGCCGCGCCGGTGCGCAATATATGGAGCACGACAAATACGGCCGTTACCCGGTGTGGCCGGAGGGGCTAGCATTACCGGATCCCAGTTCGTTGAGAACCGTACGTCAATTGGCAAAGGCGTTGGGATTGCAGGGGGCAGAGTGCATCGCTCTGCTGCAAGAGCTCAATTGGGTTGTCCATATCGAACAGGGACATTGGGTCACTGCTGCAGGCGGGGCGGTCGGGGGCGTGCAGAATAAGCTGTATGGTGCTGGGACACCGGACAGCTTATGGCCCCCGAGCCTAGCCGATCATCCGCAGCTGCGTTGTCTGTTGCAGCGGTACCGCGGCGAGGATGCGGACGCCCGCTCGACGCATAATTCGGTTGAGAGCTTTAAGCGGCGCTACGAAGCCAAATACCGAACCATGAGCGGGCATTATGTTTGCACTCTGGCACAACTTCAGATCGCCAATGGGCTCTATCTGCAAGGGGTGGGATTTGCCTTTATGCGTGCGTTGCCCGAGCAAGAGCAGCTGTTCAGTGACTTTTACCTGCCCCGATATCAGCTCTATATTGAGACCGGTCAGCAATCGCCGGATGAGGCGTTACTCGCTCGGATCGATTGGTACCACAGGCATGATGCGCGTTACTTGGTGGTGGAGCTCAGTCAGCTGGAGCAGGGCCCTTCGGCACTGACGGGCGCGCTGGGCGCAATGGGGATAGCATTGAACTAGATGGCGGGACACACGATGGCACAAGCACAACCGATCAGTTATCTGGAGCTGCCGGTACGGGATATGGCAGCCAGTCAGGATTTTTTTCGCCAGATCTTTAATTGGGAATTTATTGACTATGGCCCGGACTACGCCTCATTTACTAATGCGGGCGTGGCGGGTGGCTTCTATCGCTCAGAGCTGTCTGCGCGCACCGAGCAGGGCAGTGCACTGGTGGTGTTTTACAGCGCGGATCTGGAGCCGTTGATGCAGCAGGTGGTCGCGGCCGGTGGGACGATCGCAAAAGCGCCGTTTGATTTCCCGGGTGGGCGCCGTTTTCATTTCTTCGATCCCAGTGGCAATGAGTTTGCGGTTTGGTCAGAGCAGAGTTAAAGCGATGAGACTTGCTGGGCACAGCGGCGCTGACCTTATTGGGCCAGCGCCGTTTTTTATTAGGCGCTTGCCGTGGTGGATTAGACCGCGCGTGCTTCAAATGCCTGGGGAGGATCGATCAGGGCATCCTGGCTTTGGATCAATAACAGCTCGCGGCTTTGTTGCGTATGGGTGTGTTTGAACAGGGCGAACATGGCGCCGGCGACGTGCTCAAGTGCTTGTTTAAGATCGCGGGTTTGCAGGTATTTGGCTAAGAAAAGCGCGGTGGTGGCGTCGCCGGAACCATTCATCGGGGTTGGAAAGCGCAGCAGCGGTGTGGCGACCAACCAAGCGTGCTGCTGGGTGACGGCCAGCATCTCGATGCTGTCTTCGGCTGCGTCCTGGCGGAGCAGGCTGGTGATCAACACGATCTTAGGCCCTTGTGCCAGCAAGCTTTGCGCGGCGGCGATGGCAGAGGCAAGATCGACGATCTTCTGGCCGGTCAGAAACTCCAGCTCGAAATGGTTAGGAGTGAGGATATCGGCGTGTTGGATCACCGAGTCTCGGAAGTGCTCGGGCACCCCGGGGCGCACGAAGATCCCGCGGTCGGTATCGCCGATCACCGGATCGCAGCAGTAGAGCGCGTCGGGGTTGGCGGCTTTGACCTTGGCGGCGGCACTGAGGATCACGTTGGCCATCTCAGGCGCGCCCATGTAGCCGGAAAGCACGGCTTGGCAGTCGGTGAATACGCCACGCTCTTCAATGCCGTTGACGACTTCGGACACGGTTTCCGGCGAAAATACCGGGCCGCGCCAGCTGCCGTGACCGGTATGGTTGGAAAACATGACGGTATGGACAGGCCAGACATTGCAGCCCATCCGCTGCAGGGGAAAGACAGCGGATGCGTTACCGGCATGGCCATAGGCGACGTGGGATTGAATGGAGAGGATGTTCATGCGATGGCCTGTTGCCGTGAAAAGAAGCTGAATATTTATCAGATCTGTCGGGCGCGGTCGAGTATGGCGATGGACCTGTCGAGGATCTGGGCGAGATCCGGTTAAAACTTGGCGGTTTGGTACTCTGGAGCGGCTTGTAATGCGTGCTTTGCCATCTAAGCTGTTGCCATAGCTCGCGCTTTTGCTAGAGTGCGTTCATCGAAAATTAGGCAGGTTCTGACTGTGTTTAAAATTATTGTTGCTGTTGTCGTTATCGCGGCATCTGTATGGCTATTTCAACGTAACCAAGCCAGTAAAAAACTGGCGGTGGAAAACATCGAGCGGGGAGAGATCTTTCTGACGGAAAATGGCCAGAAAGAGGGGGTGATCACCACGGAGTCGGGGCTACAGTACGAAGTGCTGCAAGAGGGCGAGGGCGCGATCTACCCGCGTGCGACGGATAAGGTGACGGTGCATTACCATGGCACCTTCCCCAACGGCACTGTGTTTGATAGTTCGGTTGAGCGCGGCGTACCGGCGACCTTCGGCCTGAACCAGGTGATCCCCGGCTGGACCGAAGGGGTGCAGACCATGGTGGTCGGCCAGAAGAATCGCTTCTATATCCCGGCGCGTTTGGCTTATGGCAACCGCGCGGTCGGCACCATTCCTCCCGGCTCTTTGCTGGTCTTTGAGGTTGAGCTGCTGGACATTGGTCAGTAAGCAACAGACATCATATCGTTGTGTGCGTAGGGTCGAGCTGATCTGCGTGATGTGGCGGGCGGTTTCGATGGGTCTCTCTCTCCTTGTCGAAGCGCCCGCCGCTTTGATCTTTGGGTCTATATTGGTTCTAAGGGCCGGTGGCAACATGGAGTTTGGGGATGGCTGGTGCGGCGGCTTGTTGCCATTGACAGCCGCGCGTTCTGGGGCTCTGCAGCGTTGATCTATCCTACGACGGCCAGCGCGATAAGCGCGTTGGCCCCGGGCGATTGTCGCCGTTGGGGAACGCGGTCATAAGGGGAGCAACACCATGGTAGGAAGCGTCCATTTTTGTTTGGCGTCTGCGGCGCTGCTGCTGGGGCCGATCGTGCTTTGGCGGCCGAAAGGGACCGTGAGCCACCGTTGGCTGGGCCGGATCTGGGTCGTGCTCCTGGCGTTGTCCAACCTGGCGGCATTGCTTCTGGTGCGGGAGCACGGCCTGAGCCTTTTTACCTTCTTGGCTTTGTACAGCCTGGTGTCGGTTACGGCTGCGTTCTATCTGGCTTGGCGAAAGCCGCAGCCTTCGTGGCGTGTGTGGCATTACTATTTGATGTGCTATGGCTACTTGGGCGTGCTAGCGGCGGCTTTGGCTCGTTTCCCGGTGTTACTGGGGATGGAGTTTTGGCTGGCGGTGTTTGGCACCATGGCCATCACTTTTGCGTTAGGCGGTTGGCTGACCGAGCGCGGCGCACGTCGGCGCTTCTTTCGTCATTGATGACGAGTGATGTTAGCAACTTGTCGTGAGCATAAACACGGAGGGGGTTGACGATCAGGCCTCTATGCCCTGGTGCATCGGACTGAGCGTGGCATGGTGGCTGGCATTGTCCTGGCACGGCGACTGATGGATATCTAAGGTGACGGTGAATTCGCCGTCGTCGTAGATCAACTCGGTCGGGTAGCCTAGGCCCTTGAGCAGTTTTAACATGGGGGTGTTGGCGCTGTGGACTAAGGCGATCACCTTGTTGATCCCCCAGGCCCGGCCAGTATTGATCAGTTCATCCACCAGCAGCCGGCCGAGTCCCCGCTTTTGCAGGTCATCCACCACCAGGCAGGACAGCTCTGCCACGTCAGAGCTGGCATTACCGCGGATCAAGCGGCCTGCTGCCCCGAGGCGCTGCTCTGGGCCCCAGAGTGCGACTAATGCCAGGTGCGTGGTGAAGTCCACGTCGGTATAGCGGGTTATATACTCCAGGCTGGGTTGCTGGATCACCCGAAAGAAGCGCATATAGAGGGTGTGCTGAGAGAGGGTGGGGTAGATCTCATGCATCTCATACTTGTCATCGGGCTGAATGGCCCGGATCACCACTGGCGCGCCATAGCGCGTTTGCGTGTTGTAGTACAGTCGGGCTACGTCTTGGCTGGTTAGCGCGGGGGCGGCCTGCATAGGTGATCTCCAAACAGCTTCACAGCCAGTATAGCGAGTGTTTTGAGATCCTTAACAGGAGATTGGACTCAATTTGTTGGGCGCGGTGGATCTTTCTACTGAAAGGGGGCAGGGCAGCGGCGTCACGGCTCTATTGAGTTGAGAAACGGCTCGGTGTTTTTGGCGCTGGGCTGTGTGCTCACGGTTGCAATGACGACGCGAGTCGGGCGGTATGGGCGGGATCTCACTGGGCTTTTTGCAGACGAAAGCGCCCGCACGATGCGGGCGCTTGGGGGGCGGCCTTTGGCCTAATCGGTGGCGCGGTTGAGGCGGGTGCCGATCAGATCATCCAGCACGGAGGGATCGGCCAGGGTGCTGGCGTCGCCCAGAGCGGAGACTTCATCGGCGGCGATCTTGCGTAGGAAGCGACGCATGATCTTACCGGAGCGGGTTTTGGGTAAGCCCGGGGCCCATTGCACCAGATCCGGCGAGGCGAGCGCGCCGATCTCGGAGCGAACCCAGTGGCGCAGTTGCTGGCGTAACTCTTCGGTCTGCTCGATGCCTTGATTCAGGGTGACGTAGGCATAGATCCCTTGTCCTTTGATGTCGTGAGGGTAGCCGACAACGGCCGCCTCGGCGACAGACTCATGGGCAACGAGGGCGGATTCGATCTCGGCGGTGCCGAGGCGGTGACCGGAGACATTGATCACGTCATCGACCCGGCCGGTGATCCAGTAGTAGCCGTCCTCATCCCGCTTGGCGCCATCACCGGTGAAGTACATGCCGCGGAAGGTCTTGAAGTAGGTCAGGACGAAGCGATCGTGATCGCCATAGACTGAGCGCATCTGTCCGGGCCAGGAGTCGAGCATCACCAGGTTGCCTTCGCCCGCGCCTTCGATCAGGTTGCCCATGTTATCCACCAGGGCTGGTTGTACGCCAAAGAAGGGACGACTGGCACTGCCGGGTTTGAGATCGGTTGCGCCGGGCAGTGGCGTGATCAGGCAGCCCCCGGTTTCGGTTTGCCACCAGGTATCGACAATGGGGCACTGCTCTTTACCCACCACTTCGTGGTACCAGCGCCAGGCTTCGGGGTTGATGGGTTCGCCGACCGACCCCATGATCCGCAAGCTGCTGCCATCCATGTCATTGAAGTGCTCCTTACCCTGGGCCATTAATGCGCGGATCAGGGTGGGGGCGGTATACAGAATATTGACCTTATGACGGTCGATCATCTCAGGCAAACGGGCCGGGCTCGGGTAGTTTGGGACTCCTTCGTGCATTAGCACGGTGGCGCCGTTGGCCAGTGGGCCGTAGACCATGTAGGTGTGGCCGGTGATCCAGCCGACATCGGCGGTGCACCAGTAGACTTCGTTGTCTCGGTAATCGAACACGTACTCGTGAGTCATGGCGGCATACACCATGTAACCGCCGGTGGTATGCAGCACGCCTTTGGGTTGACCGGTTGAGCCTGAGGTGTAAAGGATGAACAGGGGATCTTCCGCGTTCATCTCACGCGCCTCGCAGTGTTCGGAGGCGACGGAGATCAGATCGTGCCACCAGATATCGCGTCCGGACTCATAGTTGACGGCGTCGTTGCCGGTGCGCTTGAACATGATCACCTTCTCGACGGTGGTGACGTCGGGGTGTTGCAGTGCCATGTCAATGTTGTCTTTGAGCGGGATGATCCGCCCGCCGCGGATCCCCTCATCGGCGGTGATCACCACCTTGGAGCGGCCATCGTTGATCCGACTGGCGATGGAGTCCGGCGAAAAGCCACCGAAGATCACCGAGTGAACCGCGCCGATCCGGGCGCAGGCCAGCATGGCGATGGCGGCTTCTGGCACCATCGGCATATAGATGGTGACGACGTCGCCGCGGCGAACGCCTTGGCTGCGCAGCGCATTGGCGAACTTGCAGACTTCGGCGTGCAACTCGCGGTAGGTCAGGGTACGTTGATCCGAGGCGTCGTCGCCTTCCCAGAGGATGGCGGTTTGATCGCCGCGTTGCTCCAAATGACGGTCAAGACAGTTATAGCTGGCGTTGAGAGTGCCGTCGTAGAACCACTTAATGTAGAGGTTGTGATCGTCAAAGGAGACCTTGCGGATCTTGCTGAAGTCTTTGAACCAGCTGATCCGTTGTCCATGCTCGCGCCAGAACCCTTCCGGATTGACGATGGACTCTTGGTACATCTTTTTATATTGCTCGTCGTTGATCTTGGCGGATCCCGCCAATTCCGGGCTCACTGGATACAGAGACTGGGTACTCATTCGTATTTCCCTTTCCTTGCGAATGGTGTCCTGCAAGTTTTTCAGTCACCGCCAATTCCAACCATTAGACCATCGTCTAGTCGGGCCTTTCGGCCCAAAGTGGCGAGAAGGTTTGCGTGGGCAGGCTTTGCTGGCACACTGGCGCTACGGAATTTTTGCCAGTGATCGGCCATGCTCTCTTCTTACACGGTTTTAACTATCTCCCTGTTGTATATCACCTTACTGTTTCTTGTCGCCTGGGGTGGTGATCGTTTTATGGGGCGGATAACCGGTCGCGCAGCGGTGTGGATCTATGGGTTATCGCTGGCAGTGTATTGTTCGAGCTGGAGTGTGTTGGGCACCGTGGGGCAGGCGGCGACCTCACCCTGGGCGTTTTTGCCGATCTACATCGGTCCTATCCTGCTGTTCACTGTCGGGTTTGGTTTTGTCCGTAAGCTGGTGACCGTTGCCAGAGCGCAGAGCATCACCTCCGTCGCGGACTTTATTGCGGCCCGGTACGGTAAGTCGCAGTTGCTGGCCAGTCTGGTCACTCTGATCGCAACCTTGGGGCTGATGCCGTACATGGCGCTGCAGCTCAAAGCATCCGTCGTCGCACTGGCGCTGTTTCAGGGCGGGGAGCAGTGGGATGAGAACGTCCTGGCGCTGATCATCACGGTGACACTGGTGCTGTTCGCTATCTTGTTTGGCACCCGGAAACTCGATGCGACCGAGCACAATCCGGGTATGATCCTGGCGGTGGCGTTTGAGTCCATCGTCAAGTTGGTGGCCTTCGTCTTGGTCGGCGTTGTGATGGTGTTTGGCCTGTTTGATGGGCCGATGGATGTTCTGGCGCAAGCGCGCGCGATGAACGTGGCCCCGTCGATGCGGTTGGATCTGGTGGAGATCGCCCCGGAGATCGTGATCTCGATGGCGGCCTTTGTCTGTCTGCCACGGATCTTTCATGTCATGGTGGTGGAGTGCCAGAACACGGAGCATATTGATCGCGCCCGTTGGATCCTGCCGGTGTACCTGCTGCTTATCTCGCTGTTCGTGGTGCCTTTGGCACTGAGCGGTCGAGTGTTGCTGGGCGACTCGGTGGCGCCGGATACCTATGTGATCAACCTGCCGTTGGCCATCGAGGCGGATTGGCTCGCGGTCGTGGCGTTGCTCGGCACGATCTCGGCGGCCAGCTCGATGGTGATCGTCGCCGTGGTGACGGTTTCGATCATGATCAGCAACGAGTGGCTGGTGCCCATGATGTTGCGCGCAGGCAAGATCAAGGGCAAGAATTTTGATCAGTTTTCGTCTCGCTTGCTCAACGCGCGCCGGGTGATCATCGTCGTGCTGTTGCTGGCCGCGTTTGGCGCGTATCAAACCATCGGTCATGACGATTCGTTAGCGCGGATCGGCATGTTGGCCTTCGGCGCGTTTGCGCAGCTGGCCCCGGGTCTCGTCGGTGCACTGTATTGGAAGCAAGGCCATCGCAATGGGGTGCTGGCAGGGCTGCTGGTTGGATTCGGTGGCTGGTGCTTTGTGATGCTCAAGCCGATGCTGGGTTTGTCTGGCGGCGACTTTGTCTTGCTCGGGCTGGAGCAGGATATGAGCCAGCTGTTACTGGCGCTGCTGCTCAATGGGCTGACCTTTGTTGGGGGGTCGCTGCTGTCTCACTCGTCGGTCAGTGAGCGGATCCAAGCGTCGGCTTTTACCATGCAGCCGGGGCGCAGTCGCGGTGAGCAGCGCCGCCATGGCAGTGTCAGTCAACAGGATCTGCTGTTGCTGGCCAGTCGCTTTGTTGGCCCAGGCCGAGCCTATCAAACCTTTGCCCGTGACTTTCCCAGTGCCATTGCGCGGGAGACCTGGAATCGCCCTGCCGAGCCGCGAATGGTGGAGTATACCGAGCGGCTGATCGCCTCGGTGTTGGGGGCCTCCTCTGCGGCGACGGTGCTCGACAGTGTGATGCAGGGCCGGGATCTGGCATTGGATGAGGTGTTTTCTCTGGTGGATGAGGCCAGTGCCAAGATCCTGTTGAGTCAGGATCAGATGCGCGGCGCCATTGAGCATGCCTTCGAGGGGATCAGTGTGGTGGATGCGCAGTTGGATCTGGTGGCGTGGAATCGGCGTTATGAAGAGTTGTTTGATTATCCTGAAGGCTTCCTAAAAACCGGTATGCCGGTGGCGGAGATCATCCGTTATAACGCGGGGTTAGGTCGCTGTGGTGCGGGATCAGTGAGCGACCATGTTGATAAGCGGGTGAATTTCATGCTGGCGGGATCGCCCCACACCTCGGAGCGGCGACGCAGCGATGGCCGGGTGATCCGTATGCGGGGCAATCCCATGCCCGGCGGCGGATTTGTCATGACCTTTTCGGACATCACCGATTTTCGGGCCCAGGAGCAGGCCTTGCAACACGCCAATGAGACGCTAGAGGCACGGGTGGCCGAGCGGACCTCTGAGTTGGCGGCGCTGAACGCTCGCTTGCTGGAGGCGAAAGCCGCGGAGGAGCGAGCGAACCATTCTAAGACCCGGTTTTTGGCGGCGGTCGGGCATGATCTGATGCAACCGTTGAACGCCGCGCGATTGTTTACCGCATCCTTGATGCAAGGCTCACAGCTTACGGGTGAGGATCGCAATACCGTGGCGCATATATCTGGCTCTTTGAAGGGCGCGGGGGAGATGCTGTCGGATCTGTTGGATATCTCAAAGCTTGAGGCGGGGACCATGGGGGTCAATCGTCGACCGATTAACCTAAAAACGGTGTTGGATCCGCTGATGGTGGAGTTTAGCGCCATGGCGGCCAATAAAGGCTTGGGCTTTCGCTATCGATTGCTCGATCACACCCTGGATACGGATCCCAACCTGCTTAGGCGCATCGTGCAGAACTTCTTGACCAATGCACTGCGCTATACCGACGCCGGTGGGATCTTGCTGGCGTGCCGCCAGCGTGGTCAATCGGTTGAGATGCAGATCTACGATACCGGCTGCGGGATCGCCCAGACCGATGTTAAGGAGATCTTTAAAGAGTTCCGCCAGCTCAATACCGATACGGAGCGGGTAGGGTTAGGGCTCGGCTTGGCGATCGCCGATAAGATCGCCACTGTGTTGGCTCATCCGCTCAATGTTCGCTCTGAACTGGGTCGGGGCTCGATGTTTTCGGTGATGGTGCCGATCGCGACGCAACAGGTTAAGGCCGTGGGATTGGCGCAGTTAACCGCACGTTCGGCGCCGCTCAAAGGCGTTAAGGTGCTATGCATCGATAATGAAGATGCCATCTTAGCGGGATTAGAAAGTCTGCTGACACGATGGCAGTGTCAAGTGGTGACCGCAAAAGACGTGGGGGAAGCGCGGATCCAACTTGGCCTCAAAGGCTTTGCGCCGGATATCATTCTGGCCGACTATCACCTGGATTATGGCAAGACGGGCTTGGCTGCGATGGAGAAGTTGCGGGAGCTGTATGGACCCGAGTTGCCGGGGATCTTGATCACCGCAGATACGCGCAAGGAGTTGATGGAGGAGGTGGAGTCAAAAGGATTTGGCTTTATGGCCAAAATGGTGCGTCCGGCGGCGTTGCGGGCGATGATCTCAGCGATGCTGAAGTAGTCCGACCTTTCCCGCGATTGACACCGGTGCGGGTCATTGACACAGGGTAGACGAGCAAAGCTTACGCCATCAGCCCAAGGCGCAAGCTTTGCGTCGCTTTAACTCTGCCGGCTTGAATCCGACTGGAGAAGTGGAGATAGTCTTGGGGGCGCATTCGGCGCAGTGGATCGCCCCAGTGCCGTGTTAGTCATTGGTGGTGATCTGTTGCGGATGAGATGTGAATAACAAAAACAACAAAGGAAGGGCAGAGTCACCTGTGCTTTCGCTCTTCATGCAGAAAGGAAAAATTTTATGTCGTTCCCTCAGTGGCAGCTACCCGTGCTGTCCTCCGCGATCGCACTGGGCCTAACCGCTTGTGTCCCTTCTACGTCACTGGATCAGCCCGAAGAGGTTCGGCGGCCCAATGTCGTTCTACTGTTCTCCGATGATCTGGGTTACGCGGATACCGGCTTTCAAAACCAAAGCCAAGACGTAGAGACGCCCAATCTGGATCGCTTGGCAGCAAGCGGTGTGGTGTTTTCAGCGGGCTATGTTACCGGCACGGTTTGCGGCCCATCCAGAGCGGGATTAATGACGGGACGGTACCAACAACGATTTGGGTACCATGAGAATACGGCCCCCTACTCGCGGGATCCCAACACACCGGTTGGATTGGAGCTGAGTGTCCCTACGTTTGCCAACTACCTGCAGGATGCGGGTTATCGCACTGGTATGGTGGGGAAGTGGCATGACTCACCGGATGAGGGCTATTGGCCTCATCAGCGCGGTTTTGACGAGCACTTTGGTTTTAACAACGGGGCGTCATCCTACTACGTCGGACCGATGAACGATCACAAGCTGGAATACAAAAAGGAGGCCGCGACCTACCGCAATGGGGTGCCGGCAGCCCCCTTTGACCAGTACCTGACCGATAAGTTTGGTGACGAAGCGGTCGACTACATTGCCCGCAATAAGGAGGACGCATTCTTCCTCTATGTTGCCTTCAACGCGATCCACGCGCCGATGGAGCCGAAGCAGAGCGATATGGCGCGCTTCGCCCATATCGAGGATGAAAGTCGTCGTAAAGCGGTCGCCATGAACTACAACATGGATGAAAACATCGGCAAGATCCTGGACAAGCTCGACGCCGAAGGGCTCATGGAAGACACCATCATCTTCTTCCTATCGGATAATGGCGGCAAGCTTAACGATAACCACTCGCTCAATACCCCGTTGCGAGGAGAGAAAGGCAGCTTTTGGGAAGGGGGGATCCGGATCCCATTTACCGTGGCTTGGAACGGCACCATC
This sequence comes from Ferrimonas pelagia, assembly GCF_039543565.1. Lineage (NCBI taxonomy): Bacteria > Pseudomonadati > Pseudomonadota > Gammaproteobacteria > Alteromonadales > Ferrimonadaceae > Ferrimonas > Ferrimonas pelagia. Next base: position 118,141 of record NZ_BAABJZ010000023.1, read on the forward strand.
CCCGCTGGTCAGACGATCGACGAACCGGTGATCTCGTTAGATATTCTGACCACGTCATTGGCTGCGGCTGGCGTAGCGCAACGGGATGATTGGCAGTTAGAAGGACAAAACCTACTGCCATTGTTGACCGGGGCTCGTGACCGGCTCGATGACCGTTTTCTGTTTTGGGCTAACTCTCGAGGCTGGGCGGTGCGAGACCGTAATTGGAAATTGCACGTTGTAGATCAGCGCCAAAAGGGTGATCAGGTCCTTTTGTTCGATCTGCAGCAAGACATGGCAGAGCAGCATGAGTTGAGCGGTCAATATTCAGAGCAAGTGGCGCGATTACAAGCGGCATACCGAGATTGGGACACAGATAACGAACGGCCTCGCTGGGGGCGCAACCGTAAGGAATTCCCTTACTATAATGGTCACCACAGTCACGAAGAGCGCCGCGCCCGTGCGCCGGAGTTGATTGAACAGGAGAAACAAACGAATGAGGTACAGCGCGAAATGGCGCGCAAGATCATCGATTCGAGTAACTTCTGATCGTCAATATGACTGTTTCATTAAGCCCGCACCTGCGGGCTTTTTTCGATCGGTTCGCCGCTATCAATGGGTATCAAACTCAACCCTACCAAGGGGGGCCGGTCTGCGAGTACTGCGTCTGTGGAGCGGTCCAAGCGGGCGTTGGCTTAACCTGCCGGTGTGCAACACTACAGCGGCTAGGTTTCTTCGAACGTTGACCCAAGCTGCCCGTTAACGCGGTGAAACTCTTGCTGTGGGCGCCAGTGCTCAACTGTGCGGTTGCATTTGCGCCATCTGCTGATAAACAAAATCATCTGTCAGTGCCGGTCTGTTTGCTTTGATGAGGGGGCTTGGTACCGAGGACGAAAATATTCGCGTCTTTGCGCTAGTGAATTTATTTTTGCTAATTAACAGGTGGCGTTGCATTTAAATCTCAAGGGCGACGACATTATTTCTTGGCAGGTAATCGTGAAAGAGTGCTGAGGCCGTTCCGCTTTTAGGGTGTGGTTCATCTGGGTGTATCCACGATGAAGTTCAAACCATTAGATGTGCTTTAGGGGAAACCGGTTATCCATTGCTGAGCGGACAGACTGTAACGCCAGTTTAAGCACCATCTCATTAATGCTGACCCTGTCACAAACGGCGCTCAGGTCACGTAAGCAACACCTTGCCGTGAATGGTTGTTTAGTGTCAAGAATGTAATCCAATAACTTACCTTGGTGAGTTAATATTGGTTGGGGGTGGGTGGTGCGCCCCGTATGTTCTCGCTCGCGCTTGTAACTTTACTACAGAAGCGCCCAAATAAAGTCTGTTCAAAATATAACTTTCATTATAAATCAGTGACTTGCGTCAATGTGATTTTCGTTCATTTTGTTATTGTAAAAATACTGGAATTTCCCTTCTTAACTCTTTACGGTTGCCATCTGACTAAAAGAATTCTGTGCAAGGAGTTGGGCAGAATGCGAATGGAATACACTTTCGTGTCGAATGTAATTTTGGTCAAGTTTCGTCAAGTTATGTCAGTTTGTTATTGCGGTGTCGAGGAGTGGCAGTAGCAAATCAAACTGGAGTGATGGCGAAGGGCTAAATCGACTCAATAGAGGTTGATGCCGTTTATTTGTTGCTTGGGTAGAGCACTGTTGTTGGAAGAGGTTGTTTGATGAAGTTCCCCATTCCTAGAGTTACGCGTGTTGCTGCATGTGTAACCCTTTTACTTTCCGGAAATCAGTTGGTCTTCGCAGAGGAGATCGAGACTGTCGAAGAAGACATCGAAGTCATTCGAGTTAGTGGTACGCGTGCCAGTTTGAGTGATGCACTGAACGAAAAGCGTTTTAGCGACGCTCAGGTTGATGTGATCGCGGCAGAAGATATTGGCGTCATGCCGGACATGGATATTGGTGATTCGCTTGAGCGGGTTGCCGGTGTTCAGATCCAGCGCAGCGATGATGGCACGGCTCGCGAAGTGAATATCCGAGGCATGTCCGGTAGCTTCGCGAAAACACTGTATAACGGCCGTACCATCACCACACCGCTGAACACCAACCGCAGTTTCTCGTTTGACATCATGCCGTCGGCCTTCCTGTCCCGTGCAACGGTTCAGAAGACCACCTCGGCGGATCTGGCGGAAGGCGGGATCTCCGGTACGGTCAACATGGTCAGCCATCGCGCGTTGAACCGTAAAGGCAACCACACGTCAGTGGGGTTACGAACCCAGTATCGCGAGATCAATGACAAGTTCGATCCGGATCTGACCTTGATCCACACCCGCCACCTGATTGAAGATAAATTGGGCATGGCGTTCGGGGTGAACTACAACCAGTCCAATAACTGGACTCAGCAAAATAACTCCGGTGCCGCCGGTACGGGCCGGTTTGATATCTCCGCCCCTGGTGAAGACACCTTCTATGCTTGGGGACCAAACCAGATCCGTAATCAGGCCGTGCACAATGATCGTGAGCGTGGCTCGGTGTTTGCCAACCTTGATTATCAGGTAACCGATAATTTCAATGTTCTGGCGGAAACCCTATACACCCGTTACAACCGGACCGCGAACCAAGCGCGTCAGGTGTTTAACATCACCAACAAAGATTTTGACTACGATCACGACTGGGAAGGGGTGTCGATCGATGACAACATCTACCTGTCGAAGTTCCGGATCACCGATGCCGAGCATCAGGTGGATGCGACTCCGATCGCACGGGAAGCGGAGATCTTCCTTAATACGTTGGATCTGAAATACGAAGTGGGCGACTGGACCGTCAAAGGTGGTGTCAGTGTATCCCGTTCTAACGAAACCAACACCAACGTCGCGTTGCGCAGTTACACCCATAATCTGGATGCCGAAGGCAGTCCTCAGGGTCTGGACATGTCGTTTGATGGCACCCTGGGTGGCCCTTGGGGACTGACTTATCATACGCCGGGTGGTGCGGACTTCCTGATGAACGAAGCCAACTATGGTCTGTGGGATCCCGATCTTAATAGCGTTAAAGGGATCCAGCTCGCTGGTGGGCAGTTAGGCAGTACTCAGGAGATGAACGCCACGGCGCTAAATTTCGACGTGACCTACGATGCGTACATGGACTTTGGCCTGCTTAGCCTGGATAAGATCCACTTCGGTGCTTCGTACAGCAAAGACGAAAATATCGAGATGAAGCACAACCTGCGCAGTGCGTTGTCTCATGATCAGCTCGAAGGCTTGCTGGCGACCAAAGGTTTCAGCATGAAGGACATCCAGTTTAATCCGGTCAACCCGGGTAATGGCGGTTGGTTCCCAGGTCACAGCTACGCGGATACCTATAGCTTCTTGGTACCCAATACCGCTTGGCTGTTGGATAACTTTTCCGTTGATGACATTCGTCAGTACGGCAGTACGGTGACCAATAATAATGGTGACGCGTTGTACCGTGGTGGGGTTGAAACCTCACTGCTTGAGGATTCCTGGGCGGCGTACGTCCGTGGTGATTTCTCCTTGGGTTACAACATTCGCGGTAACGTCGGCGTTCGCTTCGTTCAAACCGATCAGCGCGTGTTTGGCTATGGTGCGGATCTTGAGCAAGGTCTGATCGTGGATAATAACGGTGAACTGGTGTTGCGCTCCGATGACGACATGTTTATCGAGCGGGAGCATGACTACTGGTATGTGTTGCCAAGTTTGAACGTCATGTACTCCATGACCGATGACATGATCATGCGCTTTGGCTGGGGCCGAGCCATGACCCGACCGGACGTCAATGACATCAGCCTTAACACCAATTTTAACTTTAACGATGGCGATCCGACCCTGCGTACCGCTGATCCGTATCTGATGCCCTTCACCTCGGACAACCTGGATCTGAGCTGGGAGTGGTATTACACCCCGGAGAGTATCTTCAGCGTGGCCTATTTCCGTAAGGATTTGGATAGCCTGGTTGAGACCGTCGAGCAGAACTATCAGATGGCGGTGTATGACAGCGCTGGCAACTGGTTGCGGGATCAAGATGTGAATTTGATCGGTAAGAGTAACGCCGAAGGCGTGGTGCTACAGGGCGTGGAAACCTCTTGGAACCAGCCGTTCTCCATGTTGCCTGGCTTCTTGGCGAACACCGGGATCAGTGCTAACTATACCCTGACGGATAACTCCAACCCGGAGATCCTGACCGCAGCGTCTAAGCACAGCTTTAACAACACCTTGTACTACAGCACACGTAAATATGATGTGCGGGTGAGCTACACCTATCGCAGTGGCAAACTCAAAGACATCTTTGAAGAGTGGACCGACGGCAACAACTTCAATCAGACCCACAAACCGGCGACGTACAACGACGTTCAAGAACGCCTGACCATCGCGGCGTCTTACCGTCCGACGCGCGGCATGCGGCTGTCACTGTCCTGCTCGAACGTTACCAATGCGGGCAACTTGACCTACACCGATGGCGGTATCAGCCGCGCGTACAACGAAAACCAGCGCGTGTTTACCGCCGGTCTGAACATGAGCTTCTAAGCGGAAGGAAAACAGAATGAACAAGAACAAAATTTCCTTATTGGCCGTTGCGGTAGCATTGGGTCTGACCGGTTGTTGGCAAAAAGAGATCGACCGCGCTCCACCGTCGTCGAAGCCAGAAAAACCGGAATATGAGTTGCCGGCGCGTCAGGGTGAATTGATGCGTCTGGCGACGGCTCCTATCGCCGGGCAGGTCACTGGCATGGTGGTTCGCGACGACAGCTTGCTGATGAACGTGAAGCATCCAAACTCGAATGCAACGGGTGAGGTACCGATCACCGCGGGCGTTATCACGCAATTCGCAAATTTGGATCTGCGCCAGATTGACGTTGACTTTGATAACTCCAGCTGGCCAACCACCGCCGGCGAACGTCAGACGTTGTGGAGTACCTTTGCGGGCTTAGAGATAATCGCTGAGGTTGCAGAGGATGGGCTGGGTGATATTCAGTACGTGGTTGATAAAGATGGCGAAGCTGAGCTTAGTGATGAGCTCGAGTCCAATGTTCTGCTGGTGGCGGATGACGGCACTCAGATCTTGTACACCGCTTGGGATGATAATCCTGGCGCCATCAGCCGCTTATTGCTCGATAAAAATGACCAAGTGCTGGACACTGAGTTGGTTGACTTATCAGGCGTAGCGGGTACCGCCGGTGTGCGCAAGGGTAACCTGACGCCTTGGGGTACGCCGTTGTTCGCCGAGCATGGCGCGACGGAAACGGGCTCGGAAGCACCGACGCTGACAGATTGGAATAAGCCGCTTGAGCAAGAAGACGCAGCGCTGCCTATTCGCTCAGAAAGCGACATTGCGGATCGTCTGGATGCCTATTTGGGCGAGGGTGAATTCCCCAACCCATATCGCTATGGCTACATGATGGAGCTGACCAACCCCGAGGGTGAGGTGAGCGTAGAGAAGCGCTTCGCAATGGGCCGTTTCGAGCATGACTCCGCGATGATCATGCCTAACGGCACCACGGTCTATCTGGGTCAGGGTGGCATTGGCGGGGTGTTGTATAAGTTTGAGGCAGACTCCGCCAATGAGCTGCGTTCCGGTACGCTGTACGCCGCCAAAGTTCATCAGGACATTCCATACAATCACCCATCGTTGGTGAGCTTCGATGTCGAGTGGATCGAGTTGGGCCGGGCCACTGATGCCGAAGTTGAAGGTTGGATCGCCGACTTTGATGGCATTGATATGGATGACTATGTCGAAGGCCAGTCCAGCTACCTGACCAACGCAGATGTCTTGGCTTGGTCTGTTGGGGCCAGTCATTATCCATCAGTGGCAGAGGGCGGAAACCCGACTACTGCAGGGCTTGCTATGGATGACCGGGTGGTGTTCCTTGAGACCCGTCAAGCCGCGAAGTTCCTCGGTGCCTCGGCAGAATGGAGCAACATGTCGGGCCTGACGTTCAATACTGAGCGTGCGGCTCAAGCGCAATACGGCAGCTCTGCGTTGGATGAGGATGTGACGCAAGCCTACGCCTACTTCGCCATTCCGACCCTGTCTCACCAGATGGTGTGGGCGTTCGGTGACATTCAGTTGACTACGGATACGGGTTACTGTGGCATGGTTTATCGTATGCCGATCGACGATAACTTCGAGATCAACCGCATCGAGCCGGCGCTGTTTGGCGACAAGAAATACCCGGATCATAACGAAGCGAATGGTCGCTGTCATCGCGATAGCCCGGCTCAGCCAAGTGAGCTGGTGGTGATGGACGACGGTCGTGTGCTGGTGGCAGAGGAGTTTACTGCGCTGAACCAAGGCGGGCACCAGAACGCTGCAGTTTGGTTGTACGACCCGTATAAAGAGTAAAGCTTACTTCCAATAAGCGGTATCGCGTGTAAGGCGTTACCCGCTGCAAGGAAAGTGTAAGCGAACGAAGACCAATAGCTAAGTCCGAAGTCAGTCACTGACTTCGGACTTTTTTTATGGAGTTTTTGACGCTCGCTTGAGTCGTCTTACCGAGTATTTTGCTGGGTGTTGGTGCACAAACCTTCTTTGCTCAAGGTGAGGTTTGACTCCGATCTAGGCTTGGTTCCAGCTAGCCGTGATCGATGTCGGCGCAGTTTTCAGCTCGGGGGCCGCTGTGATGGCTCTGATTTGGCTCTGACTTGGCCTTTAGGTTATGCCGCAGTCGCTGTTAGTGCAGACGGTCCTGCGACCACACAGTTTCTTCCTGTGGCTTTGGCTTGATATAGGCGCTGATCGGCGTTGTGATAGAGCGCTTGCAGGTAGGAACCATCCAGAGGCCAGTGGGCGATCCCAATACTGAGTGTGACCGGAATGGTGTGCTCGCGCGTGATGCAGGGCGAGCGTTGCAGGCATCCGCGCAGAGATTCAGCGACCTTAACCGCACCGGATCGACTGGTGGCGGGGAGGATCAGGCAAAACTCCTCACCACCCACTCGAAAGGCCCAGTCGGAGTGACGAATGCTTCGACGGATCACACTGGCGACGTGGACTAAGACCTGATCGCCGTTCATATGACCGAATTGGTCGTTAATCGCTTTGAAATGGTCCAGATCCAATAGCAACAAAGAGAAGCTGCTCTCTGGCGCTCCCTTGTCTTGCAACTGGTCGACGACCTTGGTGAGGTGCAACCGATTGAGCAACCCGGTGAGTGGGTCCTTAGCAGCAAGCTCCTGCAACTGCTCTTTCATCTTCTGGCGCTTGAATTCATAGATGTGGATGATCCCCCAGACCGTCAGGGTACATAGCGCAATGTTGGCGACGTAGGCAGCATTCATATTCTCGAACGATCGCGCCTGCCAAGCGAACAATGTAAGACCGATGCTTAAGAAAAAAAGGGTAAATTGCAGGCCGCAGGTTCTTCCTAACAACAGATAGCTTAGGGTGGGGATCAGCATTAGCCAGCACCAAGCCACTTGTGATGATGTCGCATCAATGGTCTCGAGTAAGATCAATGTAAACACTAGGCTAAGAATGCGCTTGGCCCAGCATTTGAGATTTGCGGTGGTTCGGATGATCGGAAAGAGAACGGCGCAGAGCAGAGCCAGAGAGTATGCCACTCCCGCAGTTAATGGCCGGTTGTTGACTAGCAAAAGTGTGCCCAAGCCGATAGCGACACAAGCGGTTAATGTCAGTAGCAGCTGCATCATTAACCTGCGGTATTGTCGATCATCCGACCACTCAGGGGGGAGTCCATTCATGATGAGCCTTCTCGTCAGTAGCATGTCCCTAACCCTCGTTCTGCTGTAGGCGGACAAAATGTGTGTGTACTAGGGGAGCTAATGAGTAAAACGGCTTAATGCGGGATGAGGGCTCATTTAATGAGCATCTTTACAACATCTTTTACAGGGAATTGGCAGATAGCCTGTTTGACGATGGGCAGTGGTGGTAATGATGGATGTTTTGCTGAACACCGATGGTTTTGGCCATAGGTGTTCAGCAGTATGCTTTCACGAGTTTTGCATTTGGGCGCTGAGTTATGAGCGGCCAAAGAGTTTTGAGATGGCGCCGAGGATCCCGGATGGACCGGCATCCGAGCCCAACAGACTGCCGCCCTGACTGGCTTTATCCAGGATGGTCGGTAACACGGTACTAAGCCCCTGCTGGGCTTCTTCCTGCTCAATGCCCAACTGTTGAGCAAACCCGGATAGCTGGTCGCTGGAGAAGAGCTGACTGAGCTGCTCACTGTCGATAGGCTGGTTGTCGCCGTCCCCGAGCCAGGACATGGCGATCTCCGCTAAGCCTGCACCATTGAGACCCGCGACAAGACCAGCCAGATCTATGCCGTTGCCGTCGGGATCGCCGCCTAATAATTGCGAAAGAGCTGCGACGACCTGATTTTGTCCCAGTCCGGCGGTTTTATCGTTGGTTTGGCTAAACAGTTGCGCGCCTAGTTTGATGATCTCGTTAAGATCCATGAGCCTGCTCCCCCAGTGGGTTGTGATATGGCGTTGAACAAGCGTAGTTGATTTGCTGGGTGATACGTAATGGCGTTATATTCGTGAGCAATCCAAGCTGAGCAATCGCTGCGGTCTGGCCGAGGGATGATTTGGCACGTTATCCTGAACAGTAAATGCACTTAGCGTGCATTAGAGCGACTATCTAGTCTGATGCCACTGGCCAACAACGGCGCTGTAAGTCCGGCGTGACCCCGGCTGGCTTTCGTGCAAATTATGCTCGAGGGGGGAGAGCGACCACCTTATCACCGATCTGGATCCGATCTGTGCTGAGCACCTTGGCGCACAGGCCGCCATGTCCGCGCATGGCATTGAAACCACCCGGCCCAAGCGCCTTTTCCATCCGGCTGCAAGGTGCACAGAGGCTGGTGCCTTCGAGCTCGGCGGTGCCGATCTGAAACCGACGCCCTTTGAGAGCCAGTAGGTTGATCCCGGCGACGACCAGATTGCGCCGCAGGATCTCCGGAGGGATCATTCCCTTGCCACACAGGGCGGCGATCACCGGCAGGTGCTCGGCTTGGATCAGGGTGATCTGACGAGGGCTGCCCGCTCGAGCGTGAAAGTGATCGCCCTGCAAGCCTTGGCCGGCGAGCAACTGCGCGTGGCTTAGATGGTGCATCGGGGCAGCGCGCTCAGGCCGGATCCCGATCCATTCGAGCGTACCTTGCTGGGGTAGGGTGTTCATTGTGTTTTGCAGGGGTGAGGGCATGACGTACCTCCTCCCCAAGCATAGGCGATCCCTCGCTGGGATCGCCGTGAGCGTGGGTGCTCGGGATCACTGCTGTGTTTGCAGACCTTTGAGCCAATGGCCATAGAGTATGATCCCTAAGGCTGAAAAGCTGCCAATGGCGGCGATCAGATACCAGGCAAAACCGATGTTATGCAAGTCATACAGGATCTGCGTCAGGTGGCTGGCGCTTTCGCCGGTAACGCTGACGAGGGTGGTGAAGGCTTCCCCTTGCGGGATGGCATCTATCGCCTGAACGGACATACCTTCACTGGACAACATTTGGCGGGAGAACACCTCTTTTGAGGCGTACATCTCATACAAGCGTGGCCCCCAATAGCCCTCCAATCCCCAGCCAATGCCTTGGGGCAGCATGACGAAGCCGAGGTACATGGCCTTCTTGCCTACAGGCGCAATGTTGCCCATAAATTCGTTCTTCTTTGGGCTGATCATCATCTCGCCGAGGCTAAACAGGGCGATGGCGAACACCATGGCCCAGGCGAAATTGGAGCTGCCGATCACCACAAAGGCGGCGATACTGGCAAGCGCTCCGGCAACCATGGCGGTGGTGATGCGGAATCTGGCGGTGAGGGCGGCGATCAGGAAGCAACTGGTCATGATCATCCCCGCATTGAGGTTGAGCATCCCTTCGGGCATTACCTTGGTGCCGCTGTTATCCAGCCCTAACCAGAATTGGGCGAAGCCGTTTTGGGTGCCATCCGGGCCAAACAGGTCGCGCACAATGACGCTGGTGTCGACCCACTCAGCGATGTGGACCGGTAGGACATCGAACAGCGCATTAAACAGGAACCAGAAGCCGGAAAATACGATCATGTACCAAAAGACGATCGGCTTTTTCAATTCATGCCAGGCATCTCTCCATAGCGCTTCTTGCTCGATCTCACCGCTGCGGATCTTGGCTTGGCGTTCAAGTCGTGCTTGTTTGCCGGGCTCTTTGTAGGCCAGCAGCAGGATAAAGTTGAGCGAGATGATCGCCGCACAGGCGTAGAAGACGTTTTCCCACGCCAATTGGCGCAGATGAACCGCCATCAGAGGGCCAAGGAAACCGCCGATGTTCACCGTTTGATAGAAGATCCCCCAAGCCATTGAGGCGTTCTCTTTTTGGGTGGAGAGCACCAAGGTTCCCTGGATCCCTGGTTTGAAGATCCCGGTGCCGGTGGCCAGCAAAACGGCGCCCGCCATAAAGCCCTCAAACGAGGGGTAGAGGGCCATCACCAGATAACCGGCTATTTTGATCACCGTTGAGGCAAAGATGGTTTCCTTGTAGCCAACCCTATCTGAGATCCCGCCGGTAAACACGGGGACGAAGGTTTGCAGCAACGCCCAGACCATCAAGATGATGCCGAAGTCGCCCATGGTGATTCCCAGCCCCCCGGCAGAAGCCGGCGCTCTGGCATACAGTGCGGCGGAGCTTTTTACACCGTAATAGGCGAGGCGTTCGATCAACTCCATGCCACCGACCAGCCAAAATACGTAGCTGAGGCTGGCGATGGAGGCCCAAAGGCCAAATTGTTTCACTTCCGTGAGATCGTTGTCGGTTTGTGTGGTTTGTGTGGTCATCCTGAACCGCTTTGTTGTTATTTTTGGGTTGCTGCATGGTACCCAATTGCTAACGTATTGGAAAAGGCTAGATGTGCTTTTGCGGCCAAACCGTTGGCAGGGATCCTGTGCGGCGCCATTCGAATGCCGATCTTATCCGCCCTAAGCGGGGGCTTTTCGGTGTTGTCAGGGGCGATTGCGCTGTCGACAGCGCGTATCGACCGCTAGAACAGCGTAATGTCGGCCTGATAAAGCTCGGCGCTGTCGTGATCTCCATCGAAGTAGGTCTCGATGGTTCCGTTGGCCTGCTCAATATTGATTTGATCCAGCAGATCGAACGCGTCGGGAAACGCAGCCAATGTCTGGGCGCGGGTCATTTTCAGCCCAGCCGCGTTTATCATCTGGCTAAACACGTCGGTGGCCTCACCCCCATGGAACATGGCGGGCACCAGAGTCAGTTGTGTCAATGCTCCCTCTTCGAAGCCGACGATGGCATTTTGGCCAAGGATACAGCGCTGTTTACCGTTTTTAGAGTGAAGCGCATAGGCGTTGGGAAAGGCTTGATTGAAGCGTGCGAGCGACAGCGGGGGCTGGCCAGAGATGATCTGCGCAACTAGGGCACCATACTCCGGACTGGTGAGGGACATTGGGGCCTGCTCCGTGGGGGGCTGCTGCTCGAACGCAAAACCGGTAAGTTGTCGCGTGGGCCGGTCTTTGGAGTGCTGATGGAAGGTTTCAAATTTTAGCGTTAAGCGGTAGTGGGGCAGTTCGATGTGCGCCTGAGCAGCGTCGCTGTCGAACTGCAGCTCAGAGAGGTGTTGCTGGGCTTGCTCCCACTGGAGCCGGAGCAGATCGACGCCCTGAAATTGCCAGTCCGCTTCACTCAGCTGAGGGTGGGCGTCTATCAGATTGAGGGTGCTGACTTTTACGGGGGCGGGATCGGTGTTGATCTGAACGAGACGGTCCTGCTCAAACGTAAGCCAGTAACGGCGGCCATACCCCCAGAGATGGTGCTCATCCTCAAGCGGGATCTTCATACTGGGCTGGCCAAGATGTTCGAGCACTTGCTGGCGCGATGCGCCGGGTAAGACGCCAAGGAGCCCTTGTGAGAGCTCAAGTCTACCGTCGAAGTTAAGTAAGGCGTCGGGCGTCGTGGGCAAGGCCTTTGCCGGTGTGGCGAGGATGATTTTCCGGGTATTGGCCAATACGCGCCTGCCCTGTGCATTGAGCGGGGTCGGATTGGATGAAAGGCTCGCGTTGTCCTGGCAAAAACGGACGGCTTTGGCTGCGAGTTGCAGGGTCAGCGTGGGCTTACTATAGCGCCGCCTAATTGATTTAGGCCCGGCGTCTATCTCATGTCGAGATTCCCGAACCAGGGCACTGTTGAGATAGAAAGCGTCAAAGCCGAGTGCGTCCGTTTGCGCCTGAAGCTCAATGACAGCTTGGTTAAACTCCGGTAAACGGTGAAGCTCTGTCTGTGCCGCATCCCCGGCCAGTGTTTGGCTTTGATGTAGGTCGATAATCTCTTGTTGGCATACCGGGAGAAATTCCAATAAGGGCGTGGCGTGGCCGGTGAAGGCACACAGCGAGAGAAGCAGCGTCGCTGCTCGACTTTTTAACATCATCAACGATCCTTGTTGATTGCGTGTGTTTTGATGCGTGTTGCTCAGTGCGCAATGAGCGCTGCGCCAGGCCGAAGCTACAACGCTTTCTTTTCCATTTCGAGTCCCTGCAGGGCGATCACCGCTTGGGTTCGATTGCGCACGCCGAGCTTGCGGAAGATGGCGGTGGCATGGGCTTTGATGGTGGCTTCTGAGACGCCCAGATCGTAGGCTATCTGCTTATTGAGCATGCCTTCGGCAAACATCTGCAGCACTCGGTATTGCTGCGGGGTGAGCTCGGACAACCGACTGCCAATGTCATCCACTTCGGCTTCGGGTTCGGCCAGGGCGAGCATATCGCTCGGCAGGTAGGTATCGCCGTCCAGCACCACTTGGATCGCTTCGGCCAACTGATCCGGATCGGATGATTTGGGAATAAAGCCCTGACAGTCATAGCTGAGTGCTTTGTGGATGGTTTGTGGATCTTCATGGGCCGAGATCACCACCACGGGCACGGCAGGAAAGTGGCTGCGCAGGTGGATCAGGGTGGAGTAACCGTGACTGCCCGGCATCTCCAGATCCAGCAGGACCAGATCGGGTTGGGTGGCGTTCAGCAGGGCTTCTAAGCTGGCGGCACTGTCGGCTTCCAGCCATTGGGCGTCGATCCGACCGGCCAGTGCCTGACGTAGTGCATTGCGAAACAACGGGTGATCGTCGGCGATGACGATACGTAGTGGGACTGCATCCATGTCGAAAGTTAGCCTGTATCTGCTGTTGTATTAGGTACTTGCCGTTAGCCTACTGTAAGAGAAAATGGACTGTGATAAAAGTCACCCCGGCAAATTGCCGGGGTGTGATATTGATCGCGCTAGCTGGAGGCCGCATTTCGCCGGGCCCGGCTGGCCTGCGCCAGCAGACGCAGCAATTGCTCGGAGTCGTCCCAGTTGAGGCAGGCGTCGGTGATGCTCTGGCCGAAGGTGAGCGGCTTGCCGGGTTCAACTTTCTGATTGCCTTCCACTAGGAAGCTTTCTGCCATGATGCCTGCAATGGCGTGGCCGTGCGGCGCCAACATCTGCGCGGCCACGTCCTTGGCCACGTCCAGCTGACGTTTGTGCTGCTTGAGGCTGTTGCCATGGGAAAAGTCGATCACAACTCGTGGGATCACGCCAAAGCTGGCCAAGGCATCGTGGGCGGCGACCACGTGTTCTGCCTCGTAGTTGGGGCCTTTACCGCCCCGCAAGATCACATGACCAAAGGGGTTGCCATGGGTGCGGTACACACTCATTTGACCATCTTTATCCGGTGAGTAGAAGATGTGGGGCTCACGAGAGGCGCGCACTGCATCGATGGCGATCTGCATATTGCCATCGGTCCCGTTCTTAAAGCCGACCGGGCAGGATAACGCCGAGGCCATCTCACGGTGGACCTGAGACTCGGTGGTGCGTGCGCCAATGGCGCCCCAGGTGATCAGATCGGAGATGTATTGCCCGTTGACCATATCGAGGAACTCGGTGGCGATGGGTAACTTGAGCTCGGTGATCTTAACCAGCAACTCGCGGGCAAGGCACAGGCCTTTATTGGCGCTGAAGCTGCCGTCCAGATCCGGATCGGAGATCAGGCCTTTCCAACCGACGATGGTGCGCGGCTTTTCAAAGTAGACGCGCATCACGATCAATAGATCGTCTTTGAGCTCCTGGTGCAGTTTCGCCAGTTTTTCGGCGTAGGCGATGGCCGCGTCGGTATCGTGGATGGAGCAGGGGCCGATGATCACTAATAGGCGTTGATCTTCGCCACTGATGATCGCCTCGACCTGACGGCGCGCCTGGATCAGGGCCGCGGCGCCGTCATCACTGAGCGGGTATTGCGCTGCCAATTCGGCAGGAGAGATCACCTTAGACAAAAGGGTGGTTCTGAGTTCGTCTGTTTTTATAGTCATGCGCTTCCATCAAGGCGGATCTGGCCGCGGCGTCGCGGGAAATTGGCAAAGTATACCGAATTTCCTGTGAGTTGGAGTGGCCTCAAAGCTTCGATAAGGGCGATTTTGCTATAAATATGTGCAGTTGAATGCCGAAGTGGGCTCCGGCGTTTGGTAACTTCAGAACATTTTACGTTCGATGCCGGTCTGCGACAGGATCTTGGTGGCGATCTCTTCAACCGAATGGAAGGTGGTATTGATGTAGGGGATCCGCTCTTTACGAAACATTAATTCTACTTCTTTGACCTCCATTCGGCACTGCCGGAGCGAAGCGTAGGTGCTGCCTTGCAGGCGTTGATTGCGGATCTCATGCAGTCGTTTGGGATCGATGGTTAGGCCGAAGATCTTCTTCTTATATTTCTTCAATTCGGCGGGCAGTTTGAGGTTGTCCATGTCTTCAGCAATGAAGGGATAGTTAGCGGCTTTGATGCCAAATTGCATTGAGAGATACAGGCTGGACGGGGTTTTGCCGCAGCGGGAGACCCCAACCAGAATGATATCCGCCTTTTCGAGGTTCTTTAGGGTAATGCCGTCGTCATTTTCCATGGCGTAGTGGATCGCGTCGATCCGATCGGCATAGGCATCGTTGTCGATGGAGTGGGTGCGGTGAATGCGGGGATCGGCTTTCACCCCCAGTTGGTGTTCCAGCGGTGCGACGAAGGTGTTAAGGAAATCGTAGTCCAAGGCCTCGGACGAATAGATGATATCCCGGATCTCAGAATTAACAATTGAGTGAAAAACCAGGGGGCGTTCGCCTGTAGTAATAAAACTATCATTGATCCGCCGTTTTACCTCTTTAGCCTTGGTCGTTGTTTCGACAAAAGGGATGGTCATCTGTTCAAAATCTATCGGAAACTGGGATAAAACTGCGTGCCCAAACACCTCTGCGGTGATGGCAGTACCATCGGAAATAAAGAACACTTTTCGACCCATTATTGACCTCTTGTTGTAATTAAATTACACAATATTTAACGATTTACGCGTTTGTGAGAGGCAGTGTAAGATGACCTCGCCCCGCAAGGAAGGGGTCATTTAATGGTGTGGTAAAAACCCGAGGTTAAGAGGAAAGAGCTGTGACCCAATACGTACTCTGGTACCAAGAACTTGGCATGGATGATGTCAACCGTGTGGGCGGAAAGAACGCTTCACTGGGGGAGATGATCAGTAACCTGGCAAACGCAGGTGTGCAGGTCCCCGGCGGCTTTGCCACCACCTCTGACGCCTTTAACGAATTTCTTGAGCAGAGCGGTCTGAATGAAAAGATCTATGCGGTGCTCGACACACTCGATGTTGATGACATCGGCGCGTTGACCGAAGCGGGAGAGAACATTCGCCAGTGGATCATTGACACGCCCTTCACGCCGGAGCTGAATGCAGCGGTCGACACTGCCTATGCCGAGCTGGCGCAGGACGGCGGCGATGAGGTGTCGTTTGCGGTGCGCTCCTCCGCAACGGCCGAAGATATGCCTGATGCCTCCTTCGCCGGTCAGCAGGAGACCTTCCTTAACGTGCGTGGGATCGAGGCCGTTAAGCTGGCTATCCATCATGTCTTCGCTTCGTTGTTTAACGATCGTGCCATCTCCTATCGTGTCCACCAGGGTTATGATCACCGCGGCGTCGCTCTGTCGGCCGGCGTTCAACGTATGGTGCGCTCCGATAAGTCTTCATCAGGGGTGATGTTCTCCATTGATACCGAGTCGGGTTTCGAAGATGTGGTGTTTGTGACCTCAGCCTACGGTTTGGGCGAGATGGTGGTGCAAGGGGCCGTGAACCCGGATGAGTTCTACGTCCATAAGCCCACCTTGGCGCAGGGATTCAAGTCCATTGTACGTCGTAACTTGGGCTCCAAGCTGATCCAGATGGTTTACTCCAATGATGAGAGCCATGGTAAGCAGGTGGAGATCATCGATGTACCTGCAGAGCAAAGTAACCGCTTTTCTATCACCGATGATGAGGTCGCGGAGCTGGCTAAGCAGGCTGTGATCATCGAGAAACACTATGGCCGCCCTATGGATATCGAGTGGGCTAAAGATGGCTTAGACGGCAAGCTCTACATCGTACAAGCACGGCCTGAGACTGTCCGCTCCAATGAAGATGCGCAGGTTATCGAACGCTACACCCTTAACGGTCAGGGCGAGGTGCTCAGCGAGGGGCGTGCGATTGGTCATAAGATCGGTGCCGGTAAAGCCAAGGTGCTCGACTCGATTGAAGATATGGACATGATCCAGCCTGGTGACGTGCTGGTGACGGATATGACCGATCCCGATTGGGAGCCGATCATGAAGCGGGCGTCCGCGATTGTCACTAACCGGGGAGGCCGCACCTGTCACGCGGCTATCATTGCGCGTGAATTGGGGATCCCTGCAGTTGTTGGCTGTGGCGATGCCACCACCAAAATCACCAATGATGATCCCATCACTGTGTCTTGTGCCGAAGGGGACACCGGATTTATCTATCAGGGTGAGCTGGATTTTGAGGTTAATCAATCCCGGGTTGATTTGCTGCCTGATCTGCCGATGAAGATCATGATGAACGTCGGTAACCCGGATCGGGCGTTTGATTTTGCCCGCTTGCCCAATGCGGGGATCGGCTTGGCAAGGCTTGAGTTTATCATCAATCGGATGATCGGCGTGCACCCTAAGGCGTTGCTGAACCTAAGTGATCAGGATAGCGATGTGCAGGAAGAGATCGCCGAGTTGATGGCCGGTTATGATGATCCCAAGGAGTTCTACATCACGCGTTTGTGTGAGGGGATCTCCACGCTGGCAGCATCGGTATATCCACAACGGATCATCGTTCGTATGTCCGACTTTAAGTCAAATGAGTACGCCAATCTGGTTGGCGGCGATCGCTACGAGCCGGAAGAGGAAAACCCGATGTTGGGTTTCCGTGGTGCATCACGCTATATCGACGACAGCTTCCGAGATTGTTTCGCCTTAGAGTGTGAAGCGGTCAAACGGGTGCGAGGTGAGATGGGCCTGACCAATGTGGAGATCATGATCCCCTTCGTGCGCACTGTGGGTGAAGCCAAAGGGGTGATTGAGGAGTTGGCCAGCAATGGTCTGGAGCGGGGTAAGGATGGTCTGTTGGTGCAGATGATGTGCGAGTTGCCCTCGAATGCCTTGCTGGCGGACCAGTTCTTGGATCATTTTGATGGTTTCTCCATTGGTTCAAATGATATGACTCAGCTGGCGCTAGGGCTGGACCGGGATTCAGGGATCATCAGTCACCTGTTTGATGAGCGCGACGAAGCGGTTAAAGCTTTGCTGTCCATGGCCATTAAGGCGTGTAAGGCGCGAGGGCGCTATGTCGGGATCTGCGGTCAGGGTCCATCCGATCATGAAGACTTTGCTCAGTGGTTGGCAGAGGAGGGGATCGACTCGGTGTCCCTCAACCCGGATACCGTGGTTGATACCTGGTTATATCTGGGGAAAAAGCTGAACAAATAAGTTCGCCGAATGCTGCGATAAGCCAGTTGATGTGAATGAGAAGAAGCCGCTGCTAAAGCGGCTTCTTTTTTTTATCCTAGGGAGACTAGGACAAGAATAAAAGGATGTCGCTATGCTGCCCGCGCTGGATCCCCAAGCGAGTTTGGCTCCCCAATACCAAGAGTATCTGCTTGCGCTGCGCGGAGCTGGGTTTCAGGGGGAGATCGAAACCCGTTATGGTCATCGCCTGACTTACGCCACCGATAACAGCATCTACCAGTTGTTGCCTCAGGCGGTGATCTGTCCCCGGGGAAAGTCGGATCTGCAGATCGCACTGCGGCTGGCGCAGAATGAGGCCTTTGCGGGGATCACCTTTTCGGCCCGAGGGGGCGGCACCGGCACCAATGGACAGAGTCTCAACACCGGGATCATCGTCGATCTCAGCCGCCACCTGACCCAGGTGATATCCATTGAGGTTGAGGCGCGGTGTGCGCAGGTGCAGGCCGGCGTGATCAAGGATGCGTTAAATGATGCGTTACGGCCGAGTGGGCTGTTTTTCTCGCCGGATCTCTCGACCTCGAATCGTGCCACGCTGGGGGGGATGATCAACACCGATGCCTCAGGGGCGGGCTCTTTGGTTTACGGTAAAACCTCCGATCATATCGTGTCGGTCACCGCCATATTGGACGATGGCAGCGAGCTGGTGACCGCAGCGTGGGATGCACAGGCGCGAAGTCAATTACGTGGCCGGGCTAAACAGTTGGCGGAGTCGGTGCTGGCCCTATGTCAGGACCGGCAAGGATTGATCGCGCAACAGTTTCCAAAGTTGAACCGTTTTCTGACCGGGTATGATCTCAATCACGCCTACGATCCCCAGACCGATCGGCTGGATCTTACCCGCTTATTGTGTGGCTCTGAGGGCACGCTGGCGTTTATCGTCGAAGCTTGCGTCGATCTGGATCCTTTGCCAGAGCAGCGGGTGCTGGTGAACATTCAGTACGACAGTTTTGATGCCGCCTTGCGTGATGCCCCTGGCTTGGTTGCAGCCCAGGCTAACGTGGTCGAAACCATTGACGCCAATGTGCTTGGCTTGGCGCGTGAGGATGTCAGTTGGCATACGGTCGCCGAGCTGGTCGAGCCTGCAGGTGATGAGGAGCTGCGCCGCTTCGATGGGATCAATATGGTGGAATTTGCCGGCGAGCCCGAGCAGGTGGAAGCGCGCTTGTTGGCGTTGTTGGCCCGGCTCGATCAGGCCGGATCCGGTGTGTTGGGGTACAAGATCTGCCGGGCGCGAGTGGAGATCGAGCGGATCTATGCGATGCGGAAAAAAGCGGTAGGGCTGCTTGGTAATGCTAAAGGGGCGCGTAAGCCGCTGCCCTTTGCCGAGGACACGGCGGTGCCGCCGGAACGTTTGGCCGATTTTATCGCCGAGTTTCGCGCCTTGCTCGATGCCGAAGGATTGAATTACGGCATGTTCGGTCATGTTGACGCCGGCGTGCTGCATGTGCGGCCAGCGCTGGATCTGTGCGATCCTGCCGATGAAAAGCTGCTGTATTCGCTGTCGGATCAGGTAGCCGCACTGACACAGCGCTACGGTGGCTTGATGTGGGGGGAGCACGGGCGAGGGATCCGTTCAAAATATGGCCCGGCCGTGTTTGGTGAGTTGTTTGACGATCTGCGCCGGATCAAGGCGTGGTTTGATCCGGACAATAAGCTCAACCCCGGTAAGATCTGCACGCCACTGGGCAGTGATGCGGAGGTGATGCCGCTGGAGACGGTCAGCCGTGGCAGCTTTAATCGCCAGATCAGCCCACTGAGTCGGGAGCAGTATGAGCGGGCCATTCGCTGCAATGGCAATGGCCTCTGTTTTAATTACCAATCCGAAACCCCGATGTGTCCGAGTTACAAAGCCAGTGGCGATCGGCTGGAAAGCCCGAAAGGGCGGGCTGAATTGATGCGGGCCTGGCTGCGCTTGTTGGCCACGCAAGGGGTGGACATGAGCCAATACCCACCCAAGCCGGCACCTTGGTGGCAACGGCTGGCCAACAACCTAAGTAAGCAGCCGGATTTTTCGCACGAGGTGTATGCGGGGATGCAAAGCTGCCTGGCATGCAAAGCCTGCTCCGGCGCTTGCCCCGTTAAGGTTGATATCCCCACCTTACGAGCTGAGTTTCTCCACCACTATTACGGCCGCTACTTGCGCCCGTTGAAGGATCACCTCGTGGCGGGATTGGAAGACACCCTGCCGTTGCAGGCGAAGTTTGCCGGGGCGATGAATGCATTGAGCCAAAATAGGCTGAGCAAATACGTGGTCGACAAGTTGTTGGGCTATGTCGATGCGCCGGCGTTATCTGTGCCGACGCTCACGGAGCGACTCGGGGACAGCCAGCCGATGACGATGGCGCAGTTGGAGCAACGACTCAAGGTCGCCAGCGACGCCCAACGCGCCGACATGGTGTTGCTGGTGCAGGATCCTTTCAACAGCCATTACGATGCGAGCGTGGTTGAGCAGGGCCTTCGCCTATTGACCAAACTGGGACTGACGCCTTTGCTGGTGCCCTATCTGCCCAATGGTAAGCCACAGCATATCAAAGGATTTCTCGACCGATTCAAGCGAACGGCGCAGATCACGACGCGGGCGTTGAACCGACTTAGTGACTATGGTGTGCCTATGGTGGGGCTGGATCCGGCGTTGGTGCTGACCTATAGCGATGAGTATGTGGAGAGTCTGGGCAGGGAGGCCGTTCAGTTTGAGGTGTCCATGCTGCCCAGTTATTTGTTAAGCCAGCGCCATCGCTGGCCTAAAGTAACTCAAGTCAAAGCCAAATATCGGTTGATGGGTCATTGTACCGAGAGCAGTGTTCGGCCTCAGGGCGCAGCGGAGTGGCAGACGCTGATGGGCCACTTTGGTTTGCAGTTGGAGCTGATCAGCGTGGGTTGCTGTGGCATGGCTGGCACTTATGGGCACGAAAGGAGCAATCTGCAGCGCTCCAAGGCCTTATATCAGATGCATTGGGCGGACAGCATTGATGCGGTGGCCGCTGAGCCTCTGGTGAGTGGTTATTCCTGTCGCAGTCAGGTGAAACGGTTGGCTGGCAAGGCGATGCGACATCCGTTGCAGGCCTTATTGGAGCAGATCGAGCGGGAGTTAGGGTGATGTTGGCGCGTTTGGAAACCCAGGTGGGGGAGCATCCGAAGCTGGACAATTGGGATCCGCCCTTATGTGGTGACATTGATATTCAGATCGATCGGCAGGGGCAGTGGCACAGTCTCGGTACCCCAATGCACCGCGAGCGTTTGGTTCGCCTGTTTGCTAGCGTGCTGCGTCGCGAAGCGGACGGTGACTATTACCTCGTGACACCGGTGGAAAAGTGGCGGATCAAGGTGGCCGATAAGCCCTTTGTCATGACCGAATTGGTTCAGCGCGATGGGCAATGGTGGTTGCAGGGGCCCTTTGATCTGGCCTGTCCGATCAGCGGCGCCCACCCCTGGACCCTGGAGCAGGGGCTGCCTTGCGTTCGACTCTGGCATGGCAATCAAGCCCGGATCAGCCGTAACCTGTATTATCAGCTGGCGGAGCAGGCTATTGAAAAAAATGGTCAATATGGCATAGAGCTGGCTGAGCAGTGGTGTGTATTAGGCGACGCTGAGCCGGCCTAAACCCAGCATTGCCGCAGCGAGCCGAGCATCGCCTTTATTGGCCTGTCGTTATTTGTTTTGGCGCTGGCATCGCCTCGGACATGCCACGCGGTTTGGTTCCCCCTGAAGCCTAGCCTGTCGCGGGGCAAGGCTTGTGCTTGAACCGCGGCTCCTCCCCCTGTTCTCGGCGGCCGATCCGCAAGGGTCTACACTTGCGGTACTTGCATCGGGATCGCCCGGAGCCGGCCTAAGGGAGAGGGAGTTAGGATATGGCAAAGCCGCTGACACACAGGATCGTCTCGAAACTCGCCCGCTTACATGATTTTTACCCGCGTAACCTTCGTCTCAGTCTCAGCCGCGAGCCCACCATACAGGTCTTAGTCGAAGACGACAGTCAGTTTAATTTTGCTTTTTTTCATTGGCTTGAGGCCACCCACCCGGCGATATATCGGCAGCTGCGATTTACCTTGAGTGACTCTCGTTGGGCGCAGCGCGCCGGTAGCGATGCCTTGTTGTTGCCTTGGTTGCGGGATCCCGTCCGGGAGCGAGATCTGGCGCTGTACCAGCGGGTTGTTACGATCGAGCAGGCCTATGCGGCGGTCGGCTGTGGGATCGTCAATCCGGTGCGGGTGTTGAGCAATGCCCGCAAAAAGGTGGCGTTGGACGCGGCGCGCTCCTTGGGGATCCGTTGTGCCGATATTGTGCTGTGTGGGCCAGAAACCGCCTTTGCGGCGCTGGAGCAGCGGTTGGGATTGCCGTTTATTGTGCGCGATGACGCAACTCATGCCAGGCCGATGCGTCTGGTTCGTTGTCAGAGTGACTTTGACGGGATCGATTGGCAGGGCTTTCGCCAGCCGGCAGCGTGTGAATACATAGACACGCGCGGCAGCGATGGCTGTTTTCGCAAGTATCGCTATGTACTGGTGGGGGAGCGTGGTGTGCCCCATCATCTGATCGTGTCCAACGATTGGTGTATACGGGCGCAGAGCCGGCTGCATCATGAGGAGTACGTGGCTGAGGAAGCCCGGTACCTGCAGTTAGACGCGGAGCCCCATCATCGGGTGCTCAATCGTTTACGCAAGAAGCTGGAGCTGGATCTGGTGGCGTTTGATTATGGTCTCGATCCTCAAGGGCAATTGGTGTTGTGGGAGCCCAATCCGTTTCCCTATCTGTGGGATCAACGCAAAGATCAGGTGAGTCGACTGCAGGGCCAGCGTGCACAGGCGTACCGGATCTTTCAATTAATGCTGGAGCTTTGCCTGCAAAAAGGCGGGTTGCGGATCGAGCCTCGTACCGGCCAACTGCAGCGCCTTGATGGGGAGGGGCAACTCGAGCGCGCCTGATCTCGGTTGAGTACTCAGTCGTGCCTGATGCCCTCATGATACTCACTCATCGGAAGGGCTCTGGCGGTCTTGGATCAGATCATCGACATAACCTTTCGGCGGTGGGGTCCAGGCGCGGGCATAGCTGGAGTGGTTGTCATCCCGATCTTTGTCGAGAATGGTGCTGGCTTGTTGCACCTTGGCGAGAAAGCTGGCCCGGTAGTTGGCGTTGGTACGCCAATCATTGTTTTCCAGCCAGTGTTGGTACAGCGTATCCATTGTGCCCTCTTCGTGGCATCGAAATGCGCGGATCTTTTGTTCGGCGGCAAATGGATGGATCCCTAAGGCCACTAAGGATTGGTTGGCGGTCTTCAATGAGCCCTCAAAGGTTTCGCGTGTGATGAAATCGGCACCCGCTTGCTTGAGTTTGTAGTAGTGGCCCCGATCCCAGGCGCGCGCCAAGACCTTTAAGTGTGGGTGATGGGCCTTACAGTGGTGCACCAACTGTAGCGCCTTGTCCTGATCGTCGATGGCGATCACCATGAGTTTGGCTTGCTCTATCCCCGCGCTATGGAGCAGATCTGGCCGGGAGGCATCGCCGTAAAAGGCTTTTAATCCCACGGCTCGCATCGCTTCGATCTGGGTCGGTGAGAGATCGAGGATCACCGGATCAACTTTGCACGCCGTTAACGCTCGACTGACGACCTGACCAAATCGGCCCATGCCGGCGATCAGTACCGCACTGCTGTGATCGATCTCATCGGCAGCGCGATTCTTATCCTGACTAAAGCGGGGCAATATTACTCGCTCATAGAGGATAAACAATCCGGGTGTCAGCAGCATAGATAGCGCCACAACCAGTGACAGGGTTGGCATCAGCTCAGGTGGGATCACCGATTGTTGGGCACTGAATGAGAGCAGCACAAAGCCAAACTCGCCAGCTTGCGCCAAGGAAAGACTGAACAACCAGCGCTCGGCCAAGCGGATCTTAAAGATAAAGCTCAGCGCGAGCAGCACCAGGCACTTGATCAGTATGACGCCGAAGGTTAATGCCATCACCAGCGCAAAATCGGCAAACAGCACATCAAAGCGGATCCCTGCGCCCACGGTAATAAAAAACAAGCCTAACAACAGGCCTTTAAAGGGCTCGATATCGGATTCCAGTTCATGGCGAAATTCGCTGGTGGCTAGGACGACGCCGGCCAGAAACGTGCCCAGAGCGGGGGATAGCCCCACCAATGACATAAGCACCGCGATCCCGATGATCAACATCAGCGCCGCCGCAGTGAAGATCTCGCGTAGCCGTGCGCTGGCGATCATGCGAAACAGCGGGCGGGTCAGGTAGTGTCCGCCCAGCACCACGATGGCAATGGCACCAGCGACGGCTAACGCTTTGCCCCAGCCGGGCAGGTGGGCCACCAAGCTCAGCTCTGCATGGCCCCCCTCAACAGCTGTTCCCGCTTGCTGCAACTCGGGCAGGGCCAACAGCGGGATAAGCGCCAGCATGGGAATGACGGCGATGTCTTGAAACAGCAGTACGCTAAAGGCGGCTCGACCGCCTTCGGTTTTGCTGAGACCTTTTTCGTTGAGGGTTTGCAGCACGATGGCGGTGGAGGAGAGTGCGAAGATCAGGCCGATGGCGAGCGCCAGACGCCAATCTAATCCCATCAGGTAAGCGAGGGCGGTGATGATCCCTGTGGTTAAGCCGACCTGCAAACCGCCGAGGCCCAGCAGCTTGCCGCGCATCTGCCAGAGCATCTGCGGCTCCAGCTCCAGTCCGACGAGGAACAGCATCATGACCACACCAAACTCGGCGAAGTGTTGCAGTGTCTCGGTTTCTGAGCCCACCAGACCAAGCACGGGGCCGATCACCACCCCGGCGATCAGGTACCCCAGTACGGATCCCAAGCCAAATCGGTTGGCCAAGGGCACGGCGATCACCGCGGCGACCAGATAGATAAAGCTGTACAGCAGGATGTCAGTCATGCGCGGCGTCCCCGAGGTGCCAGTCATTGAGTTGAGTCAGTTGACTGAGCTGGGTGATGTCGACCTTATGATGGCGTATGGCCTCAAGCAGGGACAGGGTATGGTGGATATGATCCTGTAATCGGCTCTGCGCTTGTGCATGGCGGGCGTCATATAAAACCAAGGGGGGCAGATAGCGCAGCTTACAGAGGGTGGCCGTCATCTCGATGGGGCGAAACAGTTCGGCAATGGAGTGGCGATTGAGCCCATCGGGCTGATAGGCGCTCAGTGGCCCACCGGCGCTTACGATACTGAAAAACAGTTTGCCTTTGAGCGCATTGCCGGTAGAGCCATAGGCGAAGCCGTACTCGAGGACCAGATCTTGCCACTCTTTGAGGATCGCTGGAGTGGAGTACCAATACAGGGGGTGGAGGAAGATGATGACATCGTGTGTGGTGAGACGCTGTTGTTCCGCTTCTATGTCGATCTCCATGGTGGGGTATTCGGCATAGAGATCCACCAGCGTAAGCCCAGGTAAAGGCGCCAGAGCTTGTGCCAGTGGTCGATTTATCTCAGAGCGATGCTGGCTTGGATGGGCCAGCAGAACCAGGATCTTGCGCGGGGGTATATCGGCAACCATGCGACCAAGCTCTATTGTGAAACATTGATATGTTCAACAGCTTAGTACAGATCGCCGGTGCTGCAGGGGAGGTTAGTGCTGACACTCACAGCGGCGGCATAAACGATAGTTCTTCAGATGTGCGATCACCATCAGTGATGTGCCGACAAGCGTCATGGCCGTCTCCGCGTCGTGCCCGCCGAGGTCATGCATCCACAAGGCGGCGAAGATCAGTGTCGCTAAGCCGCTGAGGCCGTAGGCCAGAACCGAGAGGTTGCGATGTTTGCGACAGCCTAGGAAAAACGCCACCGAGCTCAGTGGGACCACAGCAAACAGCATCATCTCGTGGAACAGCTCTTCGCTCATCAGCAGGCTGGGGACCGCCATGCCGAGCAGGAGAAACAGCGGCACGGCCAAGCAGTGGATCAGACAAATGACGGACATTCCGATGGAAAGGGTATCCAAGTGTTTTTGTGTACGGGAACTGTTCATTGTCGGATCTGACTCTTACTGCTTGTTGGGGGCGTGATTTATACCACACCCACGGATCGCGGCTCAAGGGTTAAATGCAGTTAAGAAGCGTTTGCATTAACCGGTGCTGAGCAGGGTTTGGCACGGCTCTCGATATTTACTCATCAGCGGTCCGAGTTGGTTGGGATCGGGCAGGGTGGCCAGATGGTTTTGTTTTGCTTGCTCGATTTGCGCGGTGAGATCCTGTGCTGAACTGAGCGATTGCGCCATTCGTTCTGCCATCTGCGCAGACTGCGCCAGTCGTTTGGCTACCGGCAGCATCCGTTGAACCTGCATACGTTCGATGGTGTCAGCGCTCAATTGGTAATAAGCGCTGCACTCGATCGCTTCGAGGGCCTTGGCGGGCATGGTGCTATCCGCGGTTGCTGTGTTGCTCTGGCCCAGATGCTTCATGATAAAAAAGCTGCTGATCAGAGCGACGAGGATAAAGGCGGCAATGAGAAAGGTGGTTTTATTCACGATTAATCCATTTTTGTGACTTACCTGCGTATCCAATACGTTACGTGATGCTTTGGGCAGTGACAACTGTCGCAGTAAGGATGGGACGGTTTTGTCTGCAGCTCGGCCCGGCTCCCTTCTAAACTAGAGGGTACGATCTTTGAGCAGGGCACGCGTGTGAGCAGACTCGTCGGATGCATTTTTGTGCTATTGGCATGTCAGGGATGGGCGGTCGAGTTGGAAGCCGTTCAGACGGATCTGGGCCAGGTTGAGCAGCAGATCAGCCAATGGGAAGGGGAATGGGACAGCAGTCAATCGGAGTTTCATCGTCAGCTGTTACAGCAGCAGATCATCGATGCCGCCACGGCATTGGGTGAGCGGCTGGACCGTTTTGTGGCGCAAGGTGTGGCCAGTCATACCCTCGAGCAAACCGATTGGGCGGTGACGATCTTGTTTGCCGAGAGCCAATATCTGCAGCGACGACTCAAGAACGCCAGCCTAGCGATCCGAGGCGCTTACGAGCGCTATGAGTTGGCGACAACGGAGCAGGAGCTGTTAGTTTGGGTGTCGTTCAATGACATGTTTGCCTATCTCAACTGGTTACTGTTGCAGCGGGCGGACAACATTCAGTCGCTGGGGCAACTGAATGTAGATACAG
This sequence comes from Ferrimonas pelagia, assembly GCF_039543565.1. Taxonomy (NCBI): domain Bacteria; kingdom Pseudomonadati; phylum Pseudomonadota; class Gammaproteobacteria; order Alteromonadales; family Ferrimonadaceae; genus Ferrimonas; species Ferrimonas pelagia. Next base: position 145,020 of record NZ_BAABJZ010000023.1, read on the forward strand.
ATAAAGAGCAACGCAGTTTTGCGCAAGAGCTGGATCAATATGCCCGCTATCTGTCGTTGGCGATCCGCTCCAGTGCCCATCAGCAGGAGATCCTCAATCGCGAGATGAAGCGTTTGCCGGCGGAGCAGCGGACTGAATTGAAGGCGCGGCTCGAGGGACATGCACGCTTGGTCCGGACCGGCGTGGATAGCTTGCGTGATCTGGTGAAGATCATGGCCAGCATGGGGCTCGATCCGACCCCCTTTAATGAGCTGATCTTTAAAACCACCGGTGATCTGGTCGAGGCGGTGTCCAGTTGGGGCGCGGCGAAAACCGTCCTGAAAGGCCTGCTTGAAGAGATGCAGCTCTGGGCACAAGACAATCTCAATGGGATCTTGTCGCGCTTGATGGTGTTTGCCTTGATCCTCGGTGCGGCCGTGTTGTTTGCCCGTTTCTGCCGTCATCTGGTTGAGAAGGCGGTGCATCACGAGCGCAGCAAACTTAGCAGTCTGGTGCAGGATTTTCTGGTCGGGATCACCGGCCGCTTGGTGTTCGTTATAGGTCTGTTGTGGGCCTTGGCTCAGGTCGGGTTGGATCTGACGCCGTTGCTGACGGGGTTGGGGGTAGCGGGGATCGTGATCGGCTTTGCCTTGCAGGACACCCTGTCCAATTTTGCTTCGGGTGTGATGATCCTGATCTATCGACCTTTCGATGTTGGGGATTATGTCGAGGCGGCGGGCGTTGCAGGTAAAGTCGGTAAGATGAGCTTGGTCAACACCACGATCCGCACCTTTGATAATCAGGTCTTTGTCGTACCCAATGCCAAGATCTGGACCGATACCATCAAGAATATTACAGCAGAGCGGGTGCGGCGGGTCGATATGGAGTTTGGTATTGCCTATGAAGACGATCTCGAACACGCCGAGCAGGTCCTGACCGGCATTGTCGCGGCACACCCGTTGATCTTGGCGACGCCAGAGACCACCATCAAGCTCCATCGTCTGGGTGATTCATCGGTTGATTTCATCGTGCGGCCTTGGGTAAAAACCGAGGACTATTGGGAGGTGTATTGGGATATCACCCGCACCGTTAAACTCAGGTTTGACGCCGAAGGACTGTCGATCCCCTATCCACAGCGCCAGCTACATTTGACCGACAACAGCGAATAGGTCGCGTTAAGTTGGCTTTTCGCACACGGTCATGGTGACGGGAAGGCGTGGACTAACGGTATGTGAAGTCGAAGCGGGCAGTTTTTAACTTGGCTGCGCACAGCGATGGCTTGCGTAAGCCAGCCCTAACGGGACATGGCGGTCAGGATGCTTTGAGCGTGTTGCGCCAAGGCGCTAAGTTCAGTTCGTCATGGCCACGAGTGCGCCATTAGGGCACTAACTGACGCACTATGGGGAGTCGCGCCAGCAGCGCGGTTAGGGCCCAGGCGACGACGAGCGTGAGCAGCGTCAAAGCCGGGATCGCGACAGCAGGATGGCCAAACTGAGCGTAGTCGCGCTCTATGGCACTGCGGATCGGGATCAATAGCAGTGGGTGGATCAAATAGATCCCCAGGCTGTAGGTCGAGATCGAGGTGACGATCCGGCGTAGCGCTGCGCCGAGCCGCTCCGCGTAGCTTTGTGCCAGCACAAACAGCATGGCGCCGATCACCACGGTGTTGATCGACTTATAGCCCATAAAGAGCGCGGAGTAGGCGCCTTTGTGGTCTGATGCCCAATAGCTGCCTAGCAGATTGATCACGGCCGCCGAGATACCTAGCCCCAGCCAAAGGGGTAACTGAGACCGGTTATCTCGGTTAAACAGGTACCAACCCAGCACCAGATAACCGATAAACAGCACCAGTGGCTCGCGTAAAAAGCTTGGCACCTTAAGAAAGTGCATGCAGGTGAGGGTGAGCCATCCGGCCAGTAGGATCTTGATCTGCTCCTCGTTCATCGCCTTGAGCAGTGGCGCGAGCAACGGTATGACAAAGTAGAGCGGGATAAAGTCGTAGAAAAACCACAGGTGATACCAGGTTGGGTTGGCGGGGGCATCGACGATGGCCTGTACGGTGATCTGCGGATCATTGGCCAGTGCGCCACTGATCCCCGCGTAGATCAGGCTCCAAGCAACAAAGGGGATCACCACTTTGCCTAATCGTCGCTTAAGGTAATGGCGCGCATCGAATGGTTTGTTGCTGGACAGTAGCAGTGCGCCGCTGATCATCATAAAAATGGGCACGGCCCAACGACTCAGCGCGTTGATCCCGACCGCACTGAACCAAGCATCGAACGGGATCTCGCCATAAAGAAAACGGAACGGACCAAGCACATGAATGGCGATAACGGCGATGGCAGCAATACAGCGCAGGAGGTGGAGGTAAAAGATATCCTGTCTTGGCGTGGGCATAGTGATGTTCATTCAGAAACCTGACTCTAGGGTAAACGTCAGGCAAAAAAAACGCGACACAGGGTCGCGTTAAACTTTCATATGCAGGGAATGAGACGATGAATACGCTCCACCGCTCATGAGTAAGACGCACGTGAGCATAAAAGGTTCAAGCTTTGTTCGAAAAAAGACCACCGTGAGCGACGGTCTATTCGGAAACTCGCTTGATTGGCGCAACCATTGGCCTTTCTCGCGAGGCAATTGAGTGGCTTACGTGAGGTGATGTGGCGTGTTCAACGAACGGGCAATATCAGACCTTGAGCCCTTGTAGCTGCTCGCTGAGGGTTTGCGCGGTGCCGTAAACCGTTTGAGTCGCTTCGACCGAATTTCGCGCTGCGTCCTCCAGCTCATGCGATTCGTTGCGGATCTGCATTAGGTTGCCTGCGATCTCATTGGACACCTGACTTTGCTGTTCGGCGGCGGTGGCGATCTGGCTGCTCATGCTAAACACCTTGTCGGCGTGCTGGGCGATCTGCATCAGATCCTGCCCGGTTTGGCTGACCTGCTCCCGCCCCGCTTCGGCCAGATGAACCGTACTGTTCATCAGTTGCTCCAGTGATTGCGTACCACTTTGCAACTCTTCGATCATCTGTTGGATCTCCACGGTGGCGTCTTGCGTCCGACCGGCCAAGGTGCGCACTTCGTCGGCGACGACGGCAAAGCCGCGGCCCTGCTCACCGGCCCGAGCGGCTTCGATCGCGGCGTTCAGTGCCAGCAGATTGGTTTGCTCGGAGATGGCGTTAATGGTGGTGATCACGGCATCGATGCGGGCGGCATTGCTATTGACCTGCGTGACCGCGCTGCTGGCGTTATGCACATCGGCCACCAGCTGTTCGATGCTGCTGATGGTTTGCTGGATCTGATCATGACCACGCTCCGCTTCAGCGCTGGCTTGTTGGGTTTCCAGCGAGGTGTGTTCAGCATGATTGGCCACTTCGCGGACCGTGGCTGTCATCTCCTCCATCGCCGACGCCAGGTTGTCGAGGTGTTGACGTTGACTGATCGACAAACGGTTGCTGTTTTCCGATTCGGCACGCAGTGCGCCGGCGGCTTGATCCATGGTGTGTGATACCTGACGCAGCTCGGTCACCACGCTCTGGCGCGCACCGATCAAGCTATCGATCCGGTGTGCCAGTGAGCGGAAGTCATCCCGGCCGGGGGCAAAATTCATGCGAACGGTCAGATCATTGTCGGCCGCGCGGCCCATGACGTACTTCATGTATTCTAGGGTGCCAACAATAAAGCCGCAGATCTTCGAGGCCAGATACAGGACAAGGGCGGCAAACAGCACTATGGCGAGGAGAAATCCACGATGATCGGCGACCGCCTCTGCAAACGGCAGGATCCGGCTCTGAGCATACACATAGTGTCCACCGCCCAGCGGGGCGGAGGCAAAGTAATGACCGTTTTGCTCGACAACGGTGCCGGTACCGGCGATGCGGGCCAACTCGGAATGATCATTGGCCGCCACCCCGGCATTGGGCATCAAGCGATTGACGGTTTGAATCGTCTCGTGGTTCCACTCATCGTACTGCAGTGCGAGAATGTCGGCGAGCAGGGCAGATTGCTCGATCACCGCTTCGATCTCATGTTGGTTCTCTGCGCGCCAATCATCGTGGATCATGAGACCGACAAAGGCTAACGCAGCCAATAGTGGCCCAAGGTAGAGCACCATCAGTTTCTCACGGATGGTCAGTTTAATTAGTTGCATGTCCCAGAAGCTGGGGCGGAAGTCACTCATGAGCTCAATCGATTGGGCGGAATATGGATAGGGCTAACGATCGGCAGTGAGCGGTTGAGCTTGAGTCGAACCTTTGTTGTTATCGTGTAATTGTGAGCTGGCTCAAGCTTTCTGGTCTGGCGACCGGCCGTGACCCTGTGGCATTGCTGGATGTTTGAGCAACCCTGTCGGCTTGTGGCAACACGGGCGGAACTTTCCGTCACTATCAGGGTTTTTCTAACCGTCACAATGAAGTAGAATTTCTACCTTTGTCACTTCCCCGAAGTGGTCATTTCATTTAGGCCGGATCGGAACCGAGAAGAATACAGATGCAGCAATTAGCAGATATCGTTGCTCAGGCGTTGGTGGCCATTGAGTCGACCAACGATCTGAAAGCACTGGACGAGATCCGGGTTAACTACCTGGGTAAGAAGGGTGAGATCACCGCCCTGATGAAGTCCTTGGGTCAATTGTCCGCGGAAGAGCGTCCAGCCGCAGGCCAGAAAATTAACGCAGGTAAGCAGCAGGTTCAGCAAGCGCTGAATGGCCGCATTGAAGCCCTGCAAACCGAAGTTCTGAATGCCAAATTGGCAGAAGAGTCGGTTGATGTGACCCTGCCGGGGCGTAAGCTGCCTACCGGCGGTGTTCACCCGGTAAACCGCACCATCGAGCGGATCGAGGCATTTTTTGCCGATCTGGGTTTCTCTGTGGCCAGTGGCCCTGAGATCGAAGACGGTTTCCACAACTTTGATGCGTTGAACATCCCAGCCCATCACCCGGCTCGTACCGATCACGATACCTTCTTCTTTAATCCTGATCTGATGTTGCGTACCCACACCAGTGGTGTGCAGATCCGTACCATGGAGAAGACCGCGCCGCCTATCCGCATCATCTGTCCGGGCCGCGTCTATCGTAATGATTACGATCAGACCCACACCCCGATGTTCCATCAGGTTGAAGGCTTGTTGGTGGCAGAGAAGGTGTCTTTTGGCGAGCTGAAAGGCGTGCTGTATGACTTCTTGCGTAACTTCTTTGAGGAAGATCTGGAAGTGCGTTTCCGCCCGTCTTACTTCCCGTTCACTGAGCCATCTGCTGAGGTGGATGTTCGCCGCAAGGGCGATAAGTGGCTGGAAGTGCTGGGTTGCGGCATGGTGCACCCGAAGGTATTGGCCTCTGTGGGGATCGATCCAGAGAAATACACCGGCTTCGCCTTTGGCATGGGCGTAGAGCGCCTGACCATGTTGCGCTACGGCGTCAACGATCTGCGTTCGTTCTTTGAGAACGATCTGCGTTTCCTGAAGCAGTTCCAGTAAGGGGATCAGCCAAAATGAAATTTAGTGAATCTTGGCTCCGCGAGTGGGTCAACCCGGCTATCTCTACCGAAGCATTGTCTGAGCAGATCTCCATGGCCGGTTTGGAAGTGGATGGCGTAGAAGCCATCGCGGCTGATTTTACCGGCGTGGTTGTTGGCGAAGTGGTTGAGTGCGGTCCGCACCCAGACGCCGACAAGCTGCAAGTCACCAAAGTAAATGTTGGCGGCGAAGCGCTGTTGGACATCGTGTGTGGCGCGAAAAACTGCCGTCTGGGTCTGCGCGTGGCCTGTGCCACCGTGGGTGCCGAGCTGCCCGGTGGTTTCAAGATCAAAAAAGCCAAGCTGCGCGGCCAGCCGTCTCACGGCATGCTGTGCTCCTTCTCCGAGCTGGGGATCGACGTCGAGTCCGATGGTATCCTCGAGCTGCCAGCGGACGCGCCGATCGGCACCGATATCCGTGAATACCTGCAGTTGGACGACAAGCAGATCGAGATCGATCTGACGCCAAACCGCGCCGATTGCTTGGGCCTGAATGGTGTGGCTCGCGAAGTGGGTGTTCTGAACAGCTGTGACGTGACCGAGCCGGTTGTGGCGGAAGTGGCTGCGACCATCGAAGACACCCTGGACATTCGCGTTGACGCGCCAGAGCACTGTCCACGTTTCTTGGGACGCGTGATCAAGAACGTTAACGTACAGGCACAAACCCCACTGTGGATGCAGGAAAAACTGCGCCGTGGTGGCATTCGCTCTATCGATCCTGTGGTTGATATTACCAACTTCGTGTTGCTCGAATACGGCCAGCCGATGCACGCGTTTGATCTGGCGAAACTGAACGGCAACCTGCAAGTCCGTTTGGCGCAAGCCGGCGACAAGCTGACACTGCTGGACGGTAACGAGATCGAGCCGCGTGAAGACACCTTGCTGATCGCCAATGATCAGGGCCCACTGGCACTGGCTGGGATCTTTGGTGGCGAGCGCAGTGGCGTGACCACTGAGACCACCGATATCGTGTTTGAGTGTGCGTTTTTTAACCCACTGTCCATCATCGGTAAAGCGCGCTCCTACGGTCTGCACACCGATGCGTCCCATCGCTTTGAGCGTGGCGTCGACAGCCAGCTGCAAGCCAAGGTGATGGCGCGTGCAACCGCACTGCTGCTGGAGATCTGTGGCGGCGAAGCCGGTCCGGTTGTCGAGGTGAAGTCTGATGCGCACCTGCCAAAGGCCGCGACCATTACATTGCGCCGCGAGAAGCTGGATAACCTGCTGGGTCATTACATTGATGACGCGACGGTTGCCAACATCCTGACCCGTTTGGGCTGTGAAGTGGCCGAAGTGGAAGGTGGCTGGCAGGCCAAAGCGCCAAGCTGGCGTTTTGATATGGCCATCGAGCAGGATCTGATCGAAGAAGTGGCGCGGATCTACGGCTACAACAATATCCCGAACTTGGCTCCCGTGGCTAAGTTGGAGATGACCGATCACACCGAAGCCAACCTGCCGCTGAAGCGCGTTCGCAGTTTGCTGGTGGATCGTGGCTTCCAGGAGGCGATCACCTACAGCTTTGTTGATCCTAAGCTGCAGGCACGTCTGCACCCGGGCGTCGAGCCACTGGTGTTGCCGAACCCGATCTCCTCTGAGATGTCCGCCATGCGCTTGTCGCTGTGGACCGGGTTGCTGGGCGCGGTTGCGTATAACCAAGCCCGCCAGCAAAGCCGTGTGCGCCTGTTCGAGTCTGGCCTGCGCTTTATTCCTGATGCCTCCGCCGAGAACGGCATGCGTCAGGAGCCGATGTTGGCGGCGGTCATTGCTGGTACCCAAGGTGAAGAGCACTGGGATAGCGGCGTTAAGGCGGTGGATTTCTTTGACCTGAAAGGCGATCTGGAAGCGGCGTTGGCGTTGACCAATACCCCGCATCAGTTCAGCTTCCGTGCGGCCTCACACCCGGCGTTGCATCCTGGCCAGTGTGCTGAGATCCTGCTGGGTGATAAGGTCGTCGGTCTGATCGGTGCGGTTCATCCGCAGCACGAGAAGAAACTCGGCCTAAATGGCCGAACTGTGGTGTTTGAGATCGAGCAACAGGCGATCCTGCAGCGTCAACTGCCAAAGGCACAGCCCGTTTCCAAGTTCCCTGCTAACCGTCGTGACATCGCGATCGTGGTGGCTGAATCAATCGGTGCCGGTGATGTTGAAAACATGATAAGAAAAGTTGGCGGAAATCAGTTGGTTGCCGTAAACTTGTTTGATGTATACCGTGGTAAGGGTGTCGAGGAAGGCTTTAAGAGTCTTGCCATCGCCCTGACATTGCAGGATGTTGAGCGTACGCTTGAAGAGAAGGAGATCGCTGAGGCGGTCGAAAGCATCCTGGTAACATTACAATCAGAGTTCAACGCACAGTTGAGGGACTGAAAACTATGGCGCTAACCAAAGCCGATATGGCAGAACAGCTTGTAGAACGACTTGGCCTGCACAAGCGGGACGCAAAGGATCTGGTGGAGATCTTCTTTGAGGAGATCCGTCTGGCCCTAGAAAGTGGAGAACAGGTTAAACTGTCGGGTTTTGGGAACTTCGAGCTCAGGGAAAAGAACGAGCGTCCCGGTAGGAATCCGAAGACGGGCGAAGATATCCCAATTACTGCACGCCGTGTGGTGACATTCCGACCTGGCCAAAAGTTAAAGGCCCGGATCGAAGAGTCTGAGTCGCTAAACGAAGAATCGTAGCGCCAAATCAGCCATGCTAAGAACGCCGTCCCCCTGGACGGCGTTTTTTATGGGTGTGCCAGGCATGGCACGCAGTGCCTTGACGGGCACTGTTCCGGTTCGCGTGGTGGCGATCGGATGACTTGGTGGTGAAAGTCCACTGCTGGCCCGGTAAGGGGAACAGCTAGCTGAACGGCA